>CALDQF010000001.1 GCA_937911845.1 uncultured Phycisphaera sp.
CTGCTCTCGCAAACGCTGGGTAAGACCGGTGGTACTCACTCCGGGCACCAAGGCCGCCAAATGCACCGGAATCTTGAGTTCATCCAGCAGGTCGATCTCAACCAACTCTTCGCGCTGGTAATCCCCACCTTTGACATAGACGTCAGGTCGAACCTCACGAATCAGTTCATGGGCCGTGGACTCGGACAAAGGCACCACCACGTCCACACACGCCAACGCGGCCAGCAATGACGACCGATCCTCCCAGTGGTGCACCGGTCGATCGGGGCCTTTCAATTGTCGTACCGACTCATCGGTGTTCAGACCAACCACGAGAACATCACCGAGTCTTGCGGCTTCCGTGAGCAAACTGACATGCCCAGCATGCAACAGGTCGAAGCAGCCGTTGGTCAACACCACCCGTCGCCCAAGCGCTTTCCACTGCGCAAGGCTTTCCGACAGATGTTCCCGAAAATCCACCCGATCGCTGCGATCAGATTTCAACTCCACCAACACGGCCGATGTGGGCTGAGAAATATGTTGCGCTGCCGTGTGATTGGCCACTTGCACACATTCCTCCCAAGATTTGCCCTGCCTCCGCTCGGCCGCAATGGCCGCGATGAATGCATCTCCGGCTCCGGCCGCGTCGGTCACTTTGACCGGCTTGGTTGGAAAAGACGAGGCCCTCTCGGGACCAGCCAAGACCGCACCTTCCACATCAAGGGTCACAACCGTGTGTGCAATTCCGGTGCACTCTGATACTGACTTGGCCAAGCGAACCGGATCACTTGCCGATAGCCCTGTGAAATGAATGGCCTCATCACGGTTGGGGCTGATCAAATCAGCGCCGGCATAGCGTTTGGCAGACGCGAGCCGACTTGGGTCAACCAACACCTCCGCAGCGCCTTGGCACGACTGGACCAAAGATTCATCCACGACCCCTTTCCCATAATCAGAAACCACCACCACAGAAGCGGTGTCTCGGACTTGGACGATGTGCCGTTCAAGTTTGGCCCGAAGTTCCAACGGAAGTGGATCTTGGCTTTCAAAATCCACCCGGAAGATCTTGGTGTTGGCGCGGGCATGGGTGCCTTCAAAATGCGAACGCTTCACGGTGGTGGGACGATGGACATCCACCACCACCCCATCAACGCCGATGCCGTGTTCTTGGAGCAGCCCCAACAACTCCTGCCCGGCCGGATCATCACCGATCACCCCCACGATATGGACGGGCACCCCCAAGCCAACCAACACTCTGGCCACCCGGGCCGCCCCCCCAAGGGCCGACTCACGCCGCTGCACCCGAAACACCGGGGCTACCGCGTCGGGGCAAATCCGATCTCGACGACCAAACCACGCTTCATCAAGCATGAGGTCGCCAACCACCACAACCGGATCGGGCACTTGTTCGGACATTAGAAGTTGATCCTACTGCAGCACCGACAAGACCCGTTGCCGAAGGGCGGCCTCGCCCGAAGAGACCTCGAGGGCCATTTGGGGAATCCACACGGGCACGGGCCATCCCTGCAACCGGTCGCCGAGGCGAGCGGCATCCTTTGCGGTCAACACCAGCACATCGGCCTCGGAAGACAACGCGCGGAATTGATCCAGCCGACCGGCTGAGATGGGGTCGTGGTCGGCCAAAGGTGGCATCGCGGCCACGATCCCGCCCGCTTTGACCAAAGCCTCCCGGACCCGTTCCGGACGGGCGATCCCGGCCATCACCACACACCGCTTGCCTTGCACGGAAACCTCTTCCCCTTGGACAGTGTGCACGCCTTGCCACACGGCCCTGACCTCGGCGATAGCTGACTGGCCCGCGAGTTGGGCTGTGGCCATTTGGTCCTCTTGCCCCATGGGTCCGGAGATCACCCACGCATCCGCACGCTGCAATCCCCGTGCTGGTTCACGCAACCAGCCGGCGGGCAATGTCGTGGTCTGAGCAGGCGGTCGCGTCCCATCGACCAAGACCACGTCCAAATCTCGAGCCAATTGGGTGTGTTGAAAACCATCGTCCAGCACCACGCAATCAAAGGCCACCCCTTCACGCTGCGCTTTCTGAATCTCGAAGGCCCGATCAGGACCGGCCAAGACTGGCACGTCGGGGCAAGCCAACCGGTGCTCCCGAACTTCATCCGCCTCATTGGGATTTGCCGCGCCATATCCGCGCATGGCAATTGCCGGTTGGTGTCCTGCTTCTTGCAACCAGCCGACCAGCAACCGGACAAAAGGTGACTTTCCCGTGCCTCCAACCGCGAGGTTGCCCACCGAGATCACCGGAACATTCACCCGAACCGCCCGTTGCTGTTTGCGTCTGATCTGTCGGGCCGACAGCGGCCCGTACACCCATGAAAACGGATGGAACAAGGCAGACCATGGGCCGGCAGGACCGTGGGTCATTGGTTGTCTTCCTGGGATGGTGCCAATGCCATACCGGCCAGCATCGGCCCCAGCCGCTGCAAAGGCAAGCCCATCACGGTGGCAGGGTCGCCTTCGCAGGCAATGTCCCATCCATCGTTGATGCGATCCGCAAGGTTGTATCCCCCAGCTCGCCCTTTCCAGCCATCGTTCAGCAGATAGCTTTCGATCGCCTCATCGGGAACCGATCCCCACTGGACGCGAGCAACGTCCACAAACGACTGCTCCTCGTCACGATCAAGATCGATCAAGCACACCCCAGTCACCACCGGATGGGTGGCCCCGCGGAAGGCCCGCAGAAACCCACTGAGGGGCTCCGCCCCCCAGACCCCCAGTGGGCCCAGGGATGGCCCGGGGCCCCAGGGCCCAGGGTCGGCGCCTGCCGGCAGCCTCCGGGGCCCGGGGCCCAGGAGGGGCCCAGGGG
>CALDQF010000002.1 GCA_937911845.1 uncultured Phycisphaera sp.
GCGGCGGCGGGTCGTCGTCCGCGTCAAGCACCGCCCCACACCCCGGGCAGCGAGCCGGGCCTTGATCTCGAAGATGCCCACGTGGGCGATCTGGTGACGGCTTTGCGAGCATTGGCCGAACGGGTTGACTTGCGACGGGTCGGTGACCACGTGATCGAGTTTGATGAAGTTCCGATGGAAACCTTGCAGTCGGAGTTGATCGCCAACTTGCGACGTTCCCCCGAGCAGGTCATGCCACTGCAGACGACTTTTGCCGATCGTCCCGCACCTTGGCGGGTGGGCATGTTCTGTGCCACACTCGAGTTGGTGCGGACCCAGGTTGTGATGGTTCGTCAGTCACACGTCGACGACATTATCGAGGTCCGTTTGCGTCCCGACGAGGCTTCGGAACCCGGCCAGTCTTCGCAAACCGAGCTCGAGCTTCTTCCGCCTTCTTCTGAGCCGGCGTAAGGCGATCTGGGTCAATCGGCCGGTTCGCATTCGTACTTTTGCGTTTCGCGCTGGCCTTTTGGGTGCTGCTGTCGCGTGCATCAAGCGGGCGCACTTTGCCCACACGGGCTTGGCGACCTTTGCGTTCCCCGGGACTTTTTGCACTGGCGTTTTGCAAAGCTTCGAGTTCTTCAGGTGCGAGTTCTCGCCATAAGCCACTCTTGAGACCGGTCATCTTGACCGGACCCACTTGCACCCGATGGAGTTTGCGCACCTTGTGACCCACCAACAACAGCATGCGCCGGATCTGGCGGTTGCGGCCTTCATGCAGCTCCATCAGGACTTTGGTGGTTCGACGTTCTCGGCTGATCAATTGCAACCGGATCGGCTCGGTGCGCCGGCCGGGTCGATCTCGGTCGGCAAGGTGCAATCCTTGTTCAAGTTTGCGCAAAGCGCTGTCATCCAGATCACCGTCCAGCACCACTTCGTAGGTTTTGTGCACTTCGAAGCGGGGGTGGGCGAGTCGGTGGGCCAGCTCGCCATCGTTGGTCAGCAGCAGCATTCCGGTGGAATCGGCGTCGAGGCGACCAACTGGGAACAGCCGAACACCGGTGGGATGGCCGACCAGATCGATTGCTCGTGGTCGCCCCGCGGGGTCGGCATTGGTGCTCACCACGCCCTTTGGTTTCCACAACATGACGTAGACCAATGCTTCACGGCGAATGGGTTCGCCGTTGACCAGGATGCGGTCTTGAGCAGGGTCCACAAAGACGGGGAGGGTCCGGACGGTGACGCCATTGACTTCGACCACGCCTTCCTCGATGAGGGCTTCACACGCTCGGCGTGAGGCCACCCCAGCGTCGGCCATCACAGTCTGAAGCCGTTTTCCGCGTTTGGGGTCGTTGAATCGTGGCTCTTTGGGCTTGTCGCCGCCAGAGATCCAGCCGGGTTGGGGATCGATGCCCATTCGTGCGATCCTACCAAGAGTCATGAATAGACCGGAGATTCGGTTTGTGCGGTTTGAGATTCACTTCAATCAACAAGTCTGGCCCGGATGCGCCCGATGCAAGGAGCATGAACCACGATTTCCTCAGCCACCGCGATGCCCGTTCGACGGGAGCCTTCGATTACCGCACGCCTTCGGCCCAGTTCCGGTGCCGAGAAGGTGTGCTGTCTGTCCGTCCGGTGGGGCCAGAATTCGGTGTTCGAGAGGAGGAGGTCGTGCTGGCGGAGTTGGAATCATGCTTGCAGCAGGTTGGGCGACGCTTGCGCTCCATCGCTTTGGACATGACCGACATTTCCACGCCGAAAAGCCACGGCTTGAAGTTCTGCTTTGAGTTGTCACGACGGGCCAAGCGGGACCACGCTTCGATGTCTATTCGAGTGGAGAGCACCGCATGGATCGATGCGTTCGAACTGCTGCACAGTGGGGATGCGTTCACCATTGAACATGCCCCGGCTCGGGCGAGCTGGTCCACGTAAGCGGGAAAAGAGTTGAATTAGGACAAGCCGACGCTGACATCCACCGGTTGTGCGGCGGGTTCGTAGTTTGGCTCCAATGCCAAGTTCAACGGAATGCGTTTGCCTTTGCCGTCGGTGGGGAGGTTGTCCTCATCGATGATCCGCTGGATGGCCATAACGCCTTCGATCAGCATTTCCGGTCGTGGGGGGCAGCCTGGGACGTAGACATCCACGGGGAGGAATTGATCAACCCCTTGGACCACCGCATAGGTGTCAAAGACGCCGCCGGTGCTGGCGCACGCGCCCATAGAGATCACCCATTTGGGTTCACACATTTGGTTGTAAATTCGGTGCATCACCGGCAGCATTTTGGTGGAGATTCGACCGGCTACGATCATCAAGTCGGCCTGTCGAGGACTGAATCGGAAAACTTCCGCGCCAAAGCGAGATAGGTCGTATCGACTCATGGCCGTGGCCATCAATTCGATGCCACAGCACGCCGTGGCGAAGGGCATCGGCCAAACTGCTGATCGACGGGCCCAGTTGATGACGGCCTGCACTTGGGTGGTGAGGATGTTGTCGACGGGCATGGTGGCTTCGAGACCCATAGCTTCAAATCTCCTGTGGATGAATAGTACGCCGTATGGGCATCCAAATTCCAGACAAGGCAAACAGATTCCTCATATCGATCTTGACGGGATTTCGCCAATTCTTGGGGTATGGTGGAACCATGTCGGAAAGGACTCCGATCGTGGACCCTGTCTCCACCCTTTCGATGGGCGCGGCTCTCGATGAGCCGGTCTTGCTGCTCAATCGCCTCT
>CALDQF010000003.1 GCA_937911845.1 uncultured Phycisphaera sp.
CCTTCATCCGAAGACCATGCTTCCCGCCGATGGTGTTTATGTCACATCCTCTCGTCTCCCAGGTGGACCATCCGTCCCTTCGGTGAGCTTCGTTGGCACCAACCCAACCTTCGGTAAGGAAGCAAGAAAGTGTGAAACCCACGTGCTTTCGGATCCCGAAGAGGCTGTTCCGGATGGTGCGGGGTGGCCGCTGCAGGTGGCCTTTCAGTCTCGTGTCCGCGGGGCGGTACGATTCGAATCCCCAGAAGCCCTCCAGCAACAAATCCACCATGATTTGGAAGTCGCACGGCAACACCATGCCGATCGTCGGTAATTCACGAAGAGATCACGCATGACCCAGCACCAAAAAACCATGAATTTGTCCCAAACCATTGCTTGGTTGCGTGAGCATCAAGACGTATTGGTGTTGACCCATGCCCGACCCGACGGAGACGCATGGGGATCGGCGGTTGCGGTGCGTCGGTTGATGGAACGGCTTGGTGGTTCTGCCCGCATTCGTTTGACGGGCTGGCTTGATCCCATGATGCGGGAGTTGTTTCCGGATGAGCCGGCAACTTTTGATGACCCAAATCCTCCCGAAGCCCAGGCGGTGGTGGTCGTGGATACTTCCGCCGAATCACAGCTTGATCGAGATGCCAGCTTTTGCCGATCGATGGAGGATCGTCTGTTGGTGATCGATCACCATGCCAAGGGGGACCAATGGTCGCAAAGTTGTGTCGATGCCACCCTCCCCTCCACCACCGCGTTGTTGGCGAAGTTGATCATCGAGGCGGATCTTTCGCTCGATCAAGATTTGGCGGAACCCCTGCTGCTTGGTTTGGCCACCGACACGGGGTGGTTTCGGCACGCCAATGCCGATGCCGGGGCTTTTGCGTTGGCAGGCAGTTTAATCGAAGCGGGCGCTCGACGAGATCGGTTGTACCAAGCCACCGAAGGCGCCCAGCATCCGGCACGATTGTCTTTGATGGGCACCGCCCTTGGGCGACTGGAGTGGCTGGCCGAAGGACAAGTCGCGATAACCGGATTGTCCCATGATGATTTTGTCACGGCCGGCTCAGGAGCAGAGGTGTTGGCGGGTGTCGTCAATGAACCACTGTCGGTACGCGGGTGCGGGGTTTCGCTGTTGTGCACTGAGGTGACCCCGGGTCTGGTCAAGGTGTCTCTGCGTTCCATCCCGAATGAACACGGATGTCCGATTCTCGATGTCGCTGAATTTGCCGCACAGTTTGGCGGTGGGGGGCACCGCATGGCTGCTGGTTGCCGAGTTTCGGGCGATTTGAGCACAGCCATGGCCACAATTCGGGACGCTTTGATGGACACGATTTCGTGACAGCATGTGTTCCTGACGTACGATAGAGGTGTGATGATGACGCTCAACAATGCGGTGTCTCTGGTTCGCCGGGCCATGTTGTGGCGTTCGCTTCGAAATCAACTGCTGGTGGATCTCGGCTGGCTGGGAATGCTCTTTGTTGTGCTTGCCTTGACCGACCGTTTGGCCCCCTTGGTGGAGACGCCTTGGTCGCTCCTGCTGCTGATGGCCTCCGTGTTCGTTCTTGCCCGGTTGGTCTGGTGTGCGCGACGTATCCAATTGGAGCGGACCTCGGTGTTGTTGTTGGCTGATGAGGCGCTCGGGGCGCCCGAAACCTTGGTGACGGCGGATGAACTCAGTCGAGAAGCTTCTCCGGAGGATGCAGCGGCGACACATCACGTGTTGGCCGCCGCAAAGGCGTTGTTGGCCGAACCCAGTACCCAGGCTCGATTGCGGCGATTGGGGCCAGTCTGGCCTTCGTCCAGTTGGATGCGTTTGGCCACGCCTTTGCTCGCCTGGGGAGTTATGCAATTCCCCGCCCGACTTCCAGCGGAACCCACCGTCCTGGTGAAAGACCAAGTCACCGTCACGCCGGTCAAGGCGGTGGCAGAAGTGGTGGAAGAAGCCATCGAATCTGCAGCGGCTTTTGGGGAAGAGGATGCTGCATTGGCCGCCGAACTTGCCGAGTCCTTGGCCGAGGCCGCGAACGCCGAAGACCCCATGCGTCAGGCGGAAGCCATGGCGGAAGCTCGTCATCAACTCGATGAGCGGCTGGAGTCGCTGCAGGCCGAATCAGATGCTTTGAAGGATCGATTGGCGGAGTTGAATCCCCAACTTGATCCTGCATCCAGCCTTCGGGAAGCTTTGCAGGAAGGCAACGAAACCTTGGCCGAACAAGCGGCGGCCGAGTTGGATGCGCAGCTGGAGCAAGCCGTGGCCGATGGCGATGAGGCGCAAGCCGAAGCCATCCGCAAGGCTTTGTCCGATCTGGCCTCCGATCTTTCCGATTTGGCCATGACCTCCAAGGAGAACGCATCCGCAGCACCTGAGGCATCGCAGGAGTTGCTGGACATGATGGCGCAAGCTGCGGCTGGAGACCAAAAGGCCCAAGAACGTCTTAAACAGATGGCGGAACAGCTGAAGCAAGCCTCGGAGAACAAAGAAGGCCAATGCTCGGGGGATGCCACCGCCATGATGAAGCAACTGATGCAGGCCATGCAAGAAGGCCAAGCCATGCAATCGGCGTGTGGTTCCATGTCTACCGAAGAAGCAATGGCGGCGTTGAGCGGGATGCCCCAGTGTGAGAGTGGCGTACCAGGCCTTGGGAACAAGAGCGAAGGAAAAAGCAACGGGGGTCGTCCCGGATCGGCTCAAGAGACAGAGACCGACACCACCTTCGAGCGGCTCGCCGGTGATCTTTCCGAGGGTGAGGTGCTGCTTCGGATGAAAGAGCGTCGAGCGGCCCCAGTGGGCCAAAGCACTTTGGATCCCGTCGAGGCACGGCGGCTCGCTTTGGCGGGCTGGGAGGCGGCCCTCGAGCAGGAAGTGACCGACCCCCGGCACCGAGAAGCGTTGCGTCGTTACCACGAACGCTTGACTGGGAAAAAGCCCGAGTGAAGCGTTTGGCGTGGTTGCTCCTTTTGGGCTGCGCGGATTCAGACCCCTCCGTGGTGGTGTACGACGGCCTTGATGATGAACCCGGGCGGATTGTTGTCGCTCAGGCAGAGAAAGTGCTTCCATTTGCGGTGAAGAGACTCGGTGACACCGAAGCCACCAAAACCGCTGGCCTGATCCATCGGTTGCGTTCGGAAGCTTTGTCTCCACAAGCCAATGTTTTTGTGTGTGGTGAACCTCTCAGCGTGGCGACCTTGGTCGCAGAAGGGGTGCTGCTTCCGGAAAGGGTCATCCTCGCTGGACGGGTCCGTGGTTTGGTGGTGCGTTCGGATCGAGACCATGCCCAGTGCCCTTCCTCCTGGCTGGATTTGGGCAGCGACCGTTGGCGTGACCAAGGGCTCGCGGTGGCTGACCCTCGCTATGGTTCCACCGGAGCGCATCTTGGCGTCTTGCGTTCGGTTCTTGGTGAGACCGAGTATCGATCCCTCTTGCTTGGGTTTGATGTGGCGGGGGTACGGCTGGTGGCTGGAGGCAACCGAGCCGTGGTCGAGGCGGTGGCGCAGGGGGAAGTCGCATTTGGGGCAACCGATGCGGACGATGTTGCCGCGGCGCAAGCGCTGGGCCAACCAGTGCAGTTTCTTCCGCTCCCGCTCGATGCAGAGCGGGGACCTTGGGTCATGACCGCAGAGGCCCGTCTGGTCGCTCCGCGGACCTCTGAAGGTGTGATGTACCTGGATTGGATGCGAGAGAAGGGCACCCAGGTGTTCCGATCCGCTGCTCCGGGTTGGATTGATCCCAGCCAACTCCCAACAGGTTTGACCTACGACCCCAATCGTGCGGCAGAGGAACAATCGCTGGCGGTCGAAGAGGCCCTGCACATCTTCGGGGCACGCTGATGCGTTGGTTCGTGCTTGTCCCGTTGGTCATGTGCCTGTGGCCGCTTGGTTCTGGCTTGCCTGTGTGGGATGTCTTTCCGATCCCCCTCGATTCGTGGCCCATTGTTTGGGGGCGAACGCTGGGGGTGGCCGCCGCTTCCGGCGTCTTGGCGGTGGTGATGGCCGCGGTCTTGGCCCGTACGGCGCTCTGGACGGTTGTCTTGGTGGCGGCCTTGCCGCCTTGGCTTTTCACCTGGTCTTTTGCATCGCTCGATGGACCTGCGAGTGTTCTGGAAGGTTTTTTTCCACGCGGTCTGCCCGTGTTGCTCGCGCACACTATTTCGGGGATGGCGTTGTGCGTGATGTTCCTCTGCGGTTCGGGAACCCACGCCAGTGCCTTCGAGGCCGCCCGTCTTTCCGGGGCCAGTTCACTGCGCCGGTGGTGGTTGCGGATGCAACTTTCCAAGCTCCCCCTTGCCCTTGGGGGAACAATCGTTGCCGTGCGATCTGCTTTGGACACCACGTCTTGGGATCTGGCCCGTTGGCCAGGCTTGGCCAACGAGTTTCGTGCGGCATTGGATGCCGGGCTTCCGCGTGAGGCACTTGGTGCGTTTGTGCCCTGGTTTGGCCTGGTGCTCTTTGCATTGATTTGGTGTTGCACCAACACACAACATTGGCATGTTGAACGTGAAGAACGTCGGGGAGGGGCTTGGATGTTGCTGGCGACAGTGCCGATTTTTGCTGCAGCCTTCCCATTTGCCGGCGATCTACGTCTGCATGATTTTCTCCTGCTGCACGGTCGACAATTCGGTCCAGATGCCTTGCGTTTTGCCGTGGTTGGACTCGGGGCTGGTGCGGTGGCATTGCATGCACGCGTTCTGGTCGATGTTTCACTTCGTTGGAGCCAATGCGGTCTTGCTGCTTGGGGGGTTCTGTACTTTTTGCCACCACCGTTGTTTGCCTCCGTGGTCGGCGATGTGGGCTTGAATCTTGGGTTGTTGTTGCGCGTCGCGTTTGCGGGATGGGCCGTGGGGTATCTTTCCGGCGTGATGGAAGACTCCACCCAGCGTGAGGCGCGGCATCTTGAAGCTGCTGCGGGCCAACGGCTTTTTGGTTTGGGTTTGCCAAGGTTTCGGGTGATCGGTTTTGGTGGACTGGCCGCCATCATGCTTG
>CALDQF010000004.1 GCA_937911845.1 uncultured Phycisphaera sp.
TGGCGCTGCGTTTGTGCTGTTTCGAATATTTGACATTCTAAAATTGCCCCCCGCCAATCAGATTCAAAATCTCAAGGGTGGATCCGGCATCTTGCTGGATGACATCGTGGCGGGAGTCCAGGCCTGGGGAGTCCTCCAGCTTTTGCTTTTTTGGAAATCACCTTCCGAGGTGGTCGCCTGCCTGGGGTTGGCCTCTTAGGCCTCTGCCGATTCGACGAGATTGACCACCTCTTCGACTCCAGCGCAGGAACAGAAGATATTTCGGTCACCCCAAGGGTTGTCCACCCGGGCGACCGGTGGCCAGAATTTTGATTCTCGCAAATACGCCAGCGGATAGACCGCACGCTCACGGGCGTAGGGGCGATCCCACGACTCAGCGACCAGCATGGACTGCGTGTGGGGTGCCATCTTCAAGAGGTTCACTTCGCGATCGGCTTCGCCAGATTCGATTTCTCGAATCTCTTCGCGAATGGCAATCAAAGCATCGCAGTACCGATCGAGCTCGTCGCGATCTTCGCTTTCAGTGGGCTCGATCATGAGGGTGCCCGGAACCGGCCAGCTCATGGTGGGAGCGTGGAATCCGTAGTCCATCAGCCGTTTGGCAATGTCTTCCACCCGTATGCCCGCGGTCTTTTCGAAATCGCGGCAGTCCAAAATAAATTCGTGGGCACAGCGGCCCGCGGGGCTGGTGTACAGGATTGAATAGTGATCGGACAATCGAGCCGCCATGTAGTTGGCATTCAAAATGGCCAACTCGGTGGCTTGACGAAGGCCTTGCGGCCCCATCATCTCGAGGTACATCCACGAGATGGCCAAGATTGAAGCCGAGCCGTACGGCGCTCCGCTGATGGGGGCAATCGCTGAAGACTCAGACCCATCGGGCATCCGAAGGGGATGACCAGGACGGTATGGCAGCAAGTGAGCCGCCAGACCAATGGGTCCCATTCCGGGTCCGCCACCACCGTGAGGAATGCAGAATGTCTTGTGCAAGTTCAGGTGGCAGACGTCAGCGCCCAAATCACCTGGTTTGGCCAAGCCAACCATGGCGTTCATGTTGGCTCCATCGAGATACACCTGGCCACCAGCCGCGTGGACCTTGTCGCACACTTCTCGAATGGTTGCTTCAAAAACACCGTGCGTGGAGGGGT
>CALDQF010000005.1 GCA_937911845.1 uncultured Phycisphaera sp.
CTGCACAACCACAGCGAGGACGAGGAAAGCTTGCCACTCCAAATTGGCCCGAGGCGATGGGCCAATGCTGGCTCGGGCGGTCGGGTAAGCCACAAGCAGCCCGAAGGAAAGGCTGGTGAGGTGTTGTTGATAGCCCCACAAGTTGGCCTCGGTGTTTTGCACGAGGTTCGGTACCGCCAAGACGTTCACCACAAAGGAGAGGAGGATCCAAGCAGAGCTGACCAGCAACAGCAATTGCCTCCAGCGGTGTTCAAGGGCGGGGATCATGCCGCGGGTCGGCGGACCATTCCGCGTGGTTCAATACGCCAGTGCCCCCCTCCGGGGGTGAGCGATTGGTAGACCATCGCCTGCTTGTCCAAGATCTTCAATTTTAGAGCAAAAAGTGGTTCAGTTCCCGCCTCATGCGCGGGAGTGCTCCGGAAATCGACCAGTCCTTGGGTTCCCGAAGCATCTGAGACCACCAGTTCAATTTGGTTGGGCTGTGGCTCTCGTATTTGTTCAATAAAGGCCGACCACCCTTGTGCTCTGGCATGTTCAAAGACCTCGATGGCGGTCGAGAAGCCATTGCTTGTGCTGACGTCCAGAACCGGAAGTGACAAGGCTTTGGATTCGGACGGTAGGGGGACGAATCCAGACAATTTGAAGTTTGTGGGCGCTACGGATTCTGCCAAGAACGAAGGGTTGACATCGAAGAGTCGCTCACCGGTTAAGACTGAAATGGTGATCGACTGCGGTGCGGCGATTGAAACTCTGGCTGATTTGAAATGCCCAAGTTTCATGATCTGGCGGTGCAGTGTTTGGAGATTCTGTGCGTTGTCGTTGGAACGCCACTTTCTCAAAACCTCACCGATGGCCGCCTGGTATTGAGGTTGAAAAGCACGTGAACTGTCATCCATGTGTTTGCATTCGACAGCAAAGGTCCTCACAGGACTCCGGTGTCCGGTCCAGCCACTGTGGTTAACCACTGCCATGGCCAGCATCATCACGATTGTTCCGGCGGCCAACGGCCAGTAGTTGTGACTGGTGGCAGGTTTGGCCTTGGCGCGACTCACTTCAACGTATCGGCATGATTGGGCCCTCGGCATGAGCGGCTCGAACCAGACGATCCGTCAGGTCAGGCAGCGGGATGCCAACGTGAGCCGCGGCTCGGGGAAGCAGACTGCTGGCGGTAAACCCGGGCATGGCGTTCCATTCCAAGAACACCGGCCCATCAGGGCCGAGAATGAAATCGGCCCGGCCAAGATGGCGTGCTCCCAGGTTCGCCGCCATTCGCCTGGTGGCCTCTTCCAGAGTGGTATGCACTTCGGGGTCGATCTTTGGTTCGACAGTGAAGACAGTGTCGTCCCGGAGGTATTTTGCTTCGTGGTCGTAGAGGCCAGCGGCCGGGGTGATTTCAACCACTGGAAGCACTTGGCCAAGGACCCATGGCACAGTGCATTCGCGGCCAGGAACAAAGGCTTCGCACAACGCCGGGCCGGTCAAATGCTTTATGGCGTTTGCCACTTCGTCATCGGTGTGCAGCAACTCAAGACCAACGCTCGAGCCTTCATCCAAGGGTTTCAGAATGCAAGGTGGTGGGCAGGGCGTGGGGCTGCCTCGGTGAACCACCGAACCGGCAGCAATGGTGACTCCGTGTTGAGCGGCCAGCAGTCTGGTTTGATTTTTGTCCATCGCAACCCTCGCGGCATCG
>CALDQF010000006.1 GCA_937911845.1 uncultured Phycisphaera sp.
GTCATGGTGGGAACTCAATCCCCACCGAGGACGAGCCAACAATTCCGTAGTTGTAATGCGCCACCGTATAGATGAGGCAACTTTCATGAATTTATGGAAGCGTGTCGAGGAGTCACGTTCAGGAGAGCCCGGATTTTACTTCACCAATGATAAAGACTACGGTTGTAATCCTTGTTGTGAAATTTCTCTCCGTCCTTTCCAATTTTGCAACCTGACCGAGATCAACGTTTCAGATGTAGAAACACAAGTTGACCAATCGTTGAATTAAAGCAACCACGAATGAGCACGTCACCGCAATCACCAAAGCAATAAGACCAGACAAAATCAATGGTCCCAAGACAAGAAGGAAGAAAACCCCAACACCTACACGAAGGGGCAAACTGCTTCCACCAACCGAGCCTCTGAATTGAGTGGCCGATTGACGAACATTCTTCCACTGGTCTTGTGGGTTAAACACAGGACTGTATTTTACCGTTCCAGAACCCCGATCCACATGCTTTGATCGGCAATCCGGAGACATCGATTTCTCCGGGTACCATCGTCTTACAAATGCCAAAATTCACGCACCTGCACCTTCATTCTGAATATTCCCTTCTTGACGGCGGCAACCGCATGGACCGACTTCTTGATCAGGTGAAAAAATTGGGAATGGACTCGGTTGCGGTGACTGACCACGGGAACCTGTATGGGGCGGCTGAATTTCAAAAAAAAGCGGATCGACTGGGCATTAAGTCGATTCTTGGGATTGAGGCTTACGTCGCCCCCCGATGCAGGTCCGAAAGGAAGAAGCAACCTGGCGACCCCTACCACGGACACCATTTGGTGCTGCTGGCTGAAACCAACGAGGGTTGGGGGAACCTTGTCAAATTGTCAAGCAAAGCCTTTACCGAAGGTTTCTATGGCGTAGCTCGGATGGATAAAGAACTTTTGGGCACATGGCGGGGTGGACTGATCGCTATCAATGGACACCTTGGTTCCTCTTTGGCTGCTCTAGCGCTTCGGTATCACCGCTCTAGGGAACCGTCTGATTGGGATGCTCTGGTCGTCGAGGCAGAGTGGCATGCTGAAACTTTCGGTTTCAACGCTGATGGAGAACCATGTTTCTTTATTGAGTTGCAACGGCACAGTGTTCAAGATCAATTGGATATCAACCCCCACCTCATCAAACTGTCTCAAGAGTTGAACCTTCCTTTGGTGTGTGACAATGACGCCCACTTCTTGCGAGCTGAAGATTGGGATGCCCATGACACGCTGTGTTGCATTTCGATGAACAAAGAAAAACAAGATGGTGGTCGATTTAGGTACCCCAAAGAGCTTTATGTCAAAAGCCCAGAAGAGATGCAGAAATCCTTCGATGATCTCCCACAAGCTTTAGAAAACACATCACGCATCGCGAATCGATGCTCGGCAAAAATTACGTTTGGTGAAAACCACGCACCAGTGGTTAAAATTAAAACTGATTTCCCATCACTTCCATCAACATCAGTTGAAGCCCGAAGCATGGTTCTGGAAACAGACACAAACCATCCAACCGGGAGCACCGCGTGGTTCAAGGAGATTTGCGCCCGCATTCAACTTCACCCCGCCAAAGCTGAAGATGGTGTTGTTGATGACCAGCAACTGAAAGAACAATGTGATGCAGCCCTCAGAATCTTGTCGGAGGCTGGATCGATATGGCGATACGGTCCGGAAACCCTGAATAAAGAACGGCGTGAACGCCTTGACCGAGAACTCCAGATATTGGCCGACAAGCTGATCAGTGCCTATTTTTTGATTGTCTGGGACTTTGTCGATTGGGCGCGAAGCAATGACATACCTTCAAATGCTCGGGGTTCCGGCGTCGGCACCATGGTTGGCTATGTGCTCGGACTCTCTAACGCCTGCCCGGTCGAATACGGCTTGTTGTTTGAAAGGTTCACAGACCCTGATCGGGCTGAATATCCCGATATTGATATCGACATGTGTCAATTTGGCCGTGAAGATGTCATTCGGCACGTCACCGAAAAGTATGGCTATGTCGCTCAAATCAATACGTTTGGTCGCTTGAAGGCTCGAGCCGCAATCAAAGATGTTTCGAGAGTGCACGGACTTCCACCACACGAAGGTCAACGGATCGCCAATTTCGTCCCCGACCAACTGAACATCACCCTTCAGGGCGCCTTGGATTCAGATCGTGATTTCCTTACGGAATATGAACGAAGCACCGAAGTTCGAGATGTCGTGGATATGGCAAAAAACCTTGAACACTTTGCTCGCAACGTCGGTGTACACGCCGCGGGACTTGTCATCGCCACCCGACCTTTGGATGACATCATCCCCCTACGTTGGGATGTGAAGCATAAAAAACAAGTCACCCAGTGGGACGGACCCACATGCGAAGAACTCGGTCTTCTTAAAATGGATCTCCTTGGTCTTCGCACTTTGTCGACCATTGAGCGTGCCAAAAAACTGATTCGGGAAACATTAAGCGAAGAAGAGATACGATCTACAGCCAATATTCCTGACACCATTTCAGACCCACTCGACCTTGAGCGGTTGGGATACACAGACCCGAAAGTTTTTGATTTGTATGTTCGTGGCGACACCGTTGGGGTCTTTCAGTTTGAATCAGAAGGTATGCAACGTCTACTGAAAGATATGCGCCCAGATCGCCTTGAAGATTTAATTGCAGCCAACGCTCTTTTTCGACCAGGCCCAATGGATCTTATTCCCGACTATTGCAAACGAAAGCATGGTGAGGGGGAGGTCCCCGCTGTACACCCAATCGTAGATGACTTCACCCAAGAGACATACGGGATCATGGTCTACCAAGAACAGGTGATGCAGATCGTCCACCACTTGGGAGGCATACCTCTTCGCAGTGCCTACACGTTGATTAAAGCGATAAGCAAGAAAAAGAAAGACGTCATTGACTCCAACCGTGTGAAATTTGTCGAAGGTGCGGCAGAAAAAGGTTTGATCAAAGAGAAGGCAGAAGAACTTTTCGAATTGATTAATAAGTTTGCGGGATATGGCTTCAACAAGAGCCATTCGACGGGTTACTCAATCGTTTCCTATCAAACCGCATGGTTAAAAACTTACTTCCCCGCTCAGTACATGGCTGCGGTACTCACTCTTGAAGGTGCAGCCAAGAAGATTGAGGATCTTGGTGTTTATCTCCAAGATTGTCGTGAGGTCCAGCGGCCTCGAACCAGAACACCAGAAGCATCCCATGGTGTTTCTGTCCGTTCTCCAGACGTGAACCTTTCGATCGACGGATTCACAGTGGCTTTTGATGATTCAGAAGATCAAGTTGCTGATGGGGGTCATATCCGGTTTGGTTTAGACACCATCAAAAACGTCTCCTCTGCGGCGGTGCGTCAAGCGGTATCCGATCGTGACAAGAATGGGCCGTTCAAAGACGCGCTTGATTTCTGTGTTCGAGTTCCTGACATCAACAAAACAGGACTCGAATGTTTGATTAAATCTGGAGCTTTCGATTCTCTCCATGGATTTGAAAAACGATCCAGTTTGGTCACGTCGATCGAAGAGATGCTCCGCTCAGCCAAACAGGACCGCGATGATCACCAAGCTGGACAAGCCAGCCTTTTTGGTGGCGGAGATCACACTGCACCAGAACCAACGTTTCAGCTACCCAACATCTCCAGTTGGTCTCGAATGGAGGCCCTTGAAAGCGAGCGAGAAGTTTTGGGAATTTGGGTTTCTGGCCACCCCTTGGTTGAATCAAAAGAAGTCTTCGATCAACTTTCCCGAGGGCGTGATCTCAAAGATCTTTGCGAGATGCAACATGATGCGAATGTGTCGTTGTGTGTGGTGCTCTCCCAAGTTCGCCCTTTGACGATCCGGCAGGGTCAGAACGCGGGGGCAAAGATGGCGATGATGACTCTCCAAGACCTTACCGACAAGTGTGAGGGTGTCATCTTCAGTGATGGATACTCCAAATGCGCCTCCGCGCTGGAGAAGGCAGGCACACTTCTTTTTGTGATGGGGCGGGTCGATCGAAAACGATCTGAAAACCCACAATTGGTGGTCAGCGATGCTTTGACCATAGATCAAGCGTTGTCCCGTGCACTGCACCGAATTGACGTTCGATTCCCCCCAGGAATTCAATCTGCATCTGACGTCCAACACCAGCTCCGCTCTTTGCAAGAACACCAAAGCATCGAGGGGGCGTCGTTGCATGCTTTTGCCACGGTTGATGGTGTCGAAGTTGAAATTCGAGCAGGTTTCAAACTTCGACCAACCTTGGCCCTGTACCAACAGTTGACCGATTCATTTGGTTTGGAATCGGTGGTGGTTTATGTCGAAGGGTTTGAGCCGTCTGAGCCCGCTCGGTTTGGAGCAGGCCGTTCATAAAAAGAAGCCCGCTTCTGCGGGCTTCTTGAATCATCCTGGATCGGCCAAGTTGGTGCGATCAGCAGTCGCTGCCCCATTCAGACAAGACGACAGAAATATCAGAGAAATTGGTTACCCCATCACCGTTCGCGTCGCCTGCGTCTGAAACTTCCCATGCGGAAAGAATCAAACTGAGGTCAGAAAATCCCACTTGACCGTCGTTGTTGAGGTCGGCCGGGCAAAGAGGCGGTGGTGGAGGCAGGGTTCCCGAAGCGACCACTGTGATATCACCCTGAATAAGCACATCATTCCCACTGAGATCAAACAGGTAATCGATTGGGAGGCTGACTGTGACAGTTGCGGTTTCTCCATTAATGGAATACGAACCAGAAATTTCAGTCGATTCTGTAATGGCAACCAATTCTGTACCCGAACCAATAATGATTCCAGCAATGCCATAGCCGTTGTAGTCCACCGTGCCATTGAGATTGAAAGGCACTATTGGGAATGTGAAGTTGCCTCCGGCTGACGTCACGGTTTGTGTGACACCGGCATAGTTGGCGGTGGCACCATTTTGCAGGGTTGCATCAACTCCACCCAAGAAACCCGCGTCGAGTGTCCAATCGATTTCACCCACTGTGAGACTGAAATTGTCAATCTTCACATCACCGGTAGATTGGTCGATACCAAAATTGAGCGAACCATTGATTGTTCCGCTTTGGCAATCGGTGATATCGATGGCTGTTAAGCATGCATCCAAGCTCGACTGATTGGGGTTTACGGTTGCGGTTAGGTCCTGCATCTGCGCGAAGGCAGATCCGGACACAAAGGTCGACATCGCAGTCATCAAAAGCATTGGTTTCTCCGTTCAATGTGTTGATTGATTCTCAAATCTAACGGCAAATTCTTCTGTGGCATGCCCAATATTGATTCATTCTGATTCAAAAGGACGAAAATCCGCTGAACCACCTGTGGAACGAACCAATGCAGACAATTGCCTCCATGCGTTGGTGCGGGTGGTCGCCAATTGTCTTTGCAGGGGATCCAAAGCTTGTTCAGCGTCCAAAACTGGGTCCAAACTGGAAATACCCTCGGTAAATCGGGTCTCCGACTGTTCTCGGACGATGACAGCCTGTACGACCGCTTCGTCAAGGTATTGGAGGGTGTCCTGAGTCGCTTGGAGTTGTCGGGAGGTCCGTTCCACTTCCGACAAGGCGTTCAGCACCCCCTGCCGGTGTTGTTGGACCGCCACCTCAAAAGCCGCACCAGCCGCCTTCGATTCCAATCTTCGGCGCCCCCCATCGAACAGGGGTGCGGCCCCGGTCAGAATGACGTTCCACAAGGTGGTGGCCTGAGAAAGCGAAATTTCTGCACCATTGGATTCAGTTCCCAAGGCAGCCTCTAAACCAAAAGTTGGTTGAGTGGCTGCTTCGGCCAATCCTGCGTTTGCAGCGGCCTGTTGCATGTCGGCAGCAAGTCGTCGGAGATCTGGCCGTTGGGTCAGTAGATCTCTTGGCAGAATGGTTAATACTCCTTTGGGAGTCGGAGGCACAACCATTTCTAGGTCCATAAGGTGCAGCATGGTTCCAGGATGCTTTCCAAGAAGGGCTGCCAATCCATCACACGCGGCTCTTGGTCCAATCTCCGCTTGGGGTAACTGTGCTCTAGCCTCAGCCAGCGTGCGACGAGCTTGAGCCAACTCCAATTCATCCCCAATGCCAACATCGAATCGAGTCTCAACCAACTCCAAACTTCGCTCATTGCGACGAATTGTAGAGGCGGCAATTGCCAACTGTTGCATGGTCTCTCGAAGATCAGCCAGCGTGTCGCAAATTCTTGTGCTCAACAAGAGGACAGAATCTTTGTAAGCAGCTTTCGACAAGTCGATGTTGGCCATGGCACTCATGGTGCGCAAGTCATTTCGTCCGATGAGATCTGCTTCCCACTGCCCCCGAATTTCGTGGCGTGACACCGTTCGCGCTTTGAAAATTTGATCGGTCGGGAATCCAGGAATGGTGTCATCACCAAAATTGAAAGATTGACTTGATTGATCTTCCCGGCGGAGTGATCGTGAAAAATCCAAACTTGGTCCAAATCCTGCATTGGTGGCTTGCCACCGGAGATCAGCTTCCTTCACTCTGGCGGCAGCAATTTGAATGTCTGGTCCTGACGCCATAGCTTCGTCGACCAAAGATTCTAAAAGCGGGTCGTGGCACCGGGTCCACCACGGGGACACTTCTGAAACAGAAGTTTCTCCTTTTGGCCCATCGGAGGTCGTGGCAACCCCTTCCGTCCATATCCCGGGGGCATCAATGACCGGAGCCTGTGGTGCGGTCACCTTGCACCCCACCAAAACAAGTAATCCAGAAAAAAGGAGAAAACGCATAAGGAGGCATGATAGGTCGCGGGACGGACATGGAAGTCAAACCTTGACGTTCCTTTGAGATCAGCGACGATGTTGTCATGCTTCTCGCCTGGTGTTTCACCCCTAGTCCCCCACTTCCTGAATCCTATTTGGACCGGTACTGCATCGGCTGTCACGCGGATGAAGACGCAGAAGCAGGACTCGACATCGCAGCATTGGTTGAACAAAACGACGCTCTTGGCGATGAATCATCTTGGGTTCACATATTGGAGCGAATCCGTCGTCGTGATATGCCCCCAGAGGACCACCGCCGCCAACCAGAAGAATCCGCCTCGTCCGAAGCTGAAGCTGCCATTCGAGCTTGGCTTCCCGCCGCCACCCGACGATCCCACATTCCTTTGCGTCGCATGACCCGCGATGCTTGGACTCGAGCGGTTGATGAATTGGTCTCGGTCCAATTTCCTTCCGATTCTTTTTTCCCAGCAGACGATATTGGTGAAGGGTTCAATCGCACCGCCAGTTTGCTTCGAATGAGCCCCTTGTTGACCGAGAAATACATGGAAGCAGCCGAGCAAGTGGCCAGCATGGCGTTGGACCCAGATCCAGTGCGCCGGTTCCCATCAAAATCTGCCCAAGGCGTCAATCTTCAAACAGAACGTGGTATTCGGCGATTTGGGGGGGTTTATTTGTCCACCCGGGGGGAAGTGAAGACGGTCTTTGAAGTGGAACGTCGGGGCCGTTACGAGGTGCAAGCCAAGGTGGCGGGACAACAAGCAGGACCAGAACCAGTTCAATTTGTTATTCGGTCTGGTTCAACCCAGAGCAAACCTATTTCGGTTTCCTCACCCCTGTCTGATCCGACGATCATTCGGTACACCACTCAACTGAACGCAGGACCAATTGAAATTGGTGCTGCTTTTATCAACGACTTTTTTGACAAGGGTGCACCCAAACCAAACGATCGCAATGCTCTGGTTCTTGAACTGGTGTTGGTTGGACCGTTAGACCGTCCTTTTCCAGACCACTTTTTGAACAAGCTTCCGAGCACTCAAAACCTCAACACACTTCGGAAGGTTCTTCGAGACCTGACCCAACGGGCTTTTCGAGGCAACACACGACCAGATGATGTCGATCGACTGTTGTCATTGTCTCACACCGAAGACACGTGGAACGATCGACTGCAAGATGCTTTGGTGGGAATATTGATGAGTCCCAGATTCCTTCTTACCGCCGAAGGTTCAACCGAAACTCCAAGGCAAATTGAAGATCAAGAGTTGGCGGCAAAACTTGCTTCTTTTCTTTGGAATAGCCTCCCTGATCGATCACTGCTTCGTGAAGTTGAGAAGGGAACGCTTTCTCAAAAAGATGTATTGCAGAGAACCATCAAGAGAATGCTGAAAGACCCCCGGTCCCGATCTATTGCCGAGAACTTCGGCTTGCAATGGTTGCACCTTGATGTTCTGGATAAGCATCGGCCAGACCCAGATCGTTTTCCAAATATTGACACCAACCTCCGTCAATCCATGCAGCAAGAGACCATTTATTTCTTGGACCACATCTTGCGCCGCGATCTTCCAGTCGATGAACTTATCACTGCCAATTACACTTTCGTGAATTCAACACTCGCTGATCATTATGGCTTTCGACCTGTGCCTTCGGGAAAATACCGACGGGTTCGGACACCAGACGAATCTTTGGGCTTGTTGAGACACGCTTCTGTTTTGATGGCCACCAGCAACCCAACACGGACCAGTCCGGTCAAGCGAGGAAAGTGGGTGCTGACCAGTTTGCTTGATGCGCCCCCACCGCCCGCCCCTCCCGGCGTCGATGGCTTGACGGCCGATGGACAAGTCGAAGGGATGTCGCTGCGACAACAAATGGAGCTGCATCGAGCCAATCCAGATTGTGCGAGTTGCCATATCCGGATGGACGCTTTGGGGTTTGCACTGGAAGGGTTCGATGCGGTTGGCCGAGCAAAATCAACACCCGATATCGATGATCTCGCCGAGCTTCCCGATGGCACAAAGTTCCGTGGGGCCTCTGGTCTTCGCGACGTGCTCCTTTTAGACCCTAAACCATTCCGTCGTTCTTTGGCGAGACACCTGTTGGTGTACGCCACGCAGCGCGGCACTGGACCATCAGACGACGCGCTGTTGGATGAACTTTCAAGAGAACCCATTACCCTTTCTCAAATGATCGAGAAAATTGCCATGTCCGATGCTTTTTTGCACCAAGGTGTCGATCGAGTTGACTTAGGATCGGCTCGATGACGTCTTGTGATCGCAGAACTGTCCTTCGTGGCCTCGGCACTGCGGTCACTCTGCCATGGTTGGAAGCCTTTTGCGGTGGTAAATTTGCCAACGCCACTTCTGGTTTAAACACGACACCCCTTCGATCTGCGTTCATGTTCATACCCAATGGGGTCCACGCCCCTGATTGGATTCCCGACCAACAGGTTCATGGGGAGCGTGGTTTGACACCTCTTCTTGAGCCAATCTCTGGTCAACGGGACCGCATTAGTGTCTTGGTCGGTCTTGATCACCACAACGCCAAAGCTCTAGGGGATGGACCTGGGGATCACGCTCGATCATCAGCTTGCTTTTTGACCGCCGCTCACCCCAGAAAGACATCGGGCGAGGACATCGAAGCGGGAATTTCGGTCGATCAGGTTCTGGCCAAAGCCCTCCGTGGTCGAACCAGGTTCAACTCTCTTGAACTTGGTTGTGAAGGAAGCATGGGGACCGGTGGATGCGATTCTGGTTATGCCTGTTTGTATTCGGGGAATATTTCTTGGTCTGCGCCCGATCGACCCTCCCCAAAAGAGTCCAACCCCCGTGCGTTGTACGACCGACTTTTTGCTGCGGCTCGTACCGTTGAAGCCAAACAGGCTCAAGCCGAACGTTTTGAAACCCGTCGGAGTGTTTTGGACTTTGTCCGCGAAGACGCACGCCAACTTGAAAGAAAACTTGGTGCGGGAGACCGTGATCGGCTCGATGAGTATTTTGAAGGACTTCGTGGGGTTGAGCGACAACTTGAGTATCTGGATCAAGCGGAGCTGGCGACCACCAACCTTCCTTTTGACCGTCCCAAAGTGCATCCCGAGAACTATCGAGAACACCTCCGTCTCATGTTGGACTTGATGACTGTGGCGTTCCAAACCGATCAAACCCGAATCGCCACGATGATGTGGGCCAACGAAGGTACCAACAGATCTTTCCCCTTCTTGGGCGTGAAAGAAGGCCACCATCATTTGTCGCACCACAAAGGTGACCTCTCCATGATCGAAGGTATTCGCGCGATCAACCGATTCCAGAATGAAGAATTCAATCGGTTCATTGGCCGCTTGGCCAAGATCCCCGAGGGGGAAGGATCATTGCTGGATCACACCATGATCCTGTTTGGCAGTGCTATCCGAGACGGCAACCGGCATGACCATGATGACCTGCCTATTTTGATGGCAGGTGGGGAAGCTGCGGGATTACAGCATGGCAAGAACCATTATCTCCAAGGCAAAACCCCGTTGGCCAACCTGTTTGTTTCATTTATGCAGACGATGGGTGCAGAGGTTGATGCTTTCGGTGACTCGACTGGTACGATTGATCTTCCGGGAATCTAAACCCCCAGGAGACCAAGATGTCGGCACCATCAGAAGGCGTGGTCCATCGCCAGCACCAACTAGAAAATGGCTTGGTGATCTCGGCCGAGATCGACCCCCAAGCTGTTTCGGCGGCCTGCGGTTTTTTTGTAGACACCGGTGCTCGTGATGAGCCATCTGGTTTGATGGGTGTAAGCCACTTTTTGGAACACATGGCCTTTAAAGGTTCTGGCGAATTGACCGGTGAAGCCATCGACAAGGCGTTCGACAATTTGGGGTTGGACCACAATGCGTGGACCAGCGCTGAAGCAACAGCGTTTTGGATTCACGCTCGGCCTGAGCGGTTGCTTGAAGGCTTCCCTGTTCTTGCCACACTTCTTCGCCCTGAATTGCGCGGCCAAGATCTTGAAGATGAACGCAAGGTGATTTTGGAAGAAATCGCCATGTATGAAGACGAACCGTTCTGGGTGCTTATCGAAGGTTTGTTAGAGCGGTATTACGCTGAGAATGGATTGGGACATCGTGTCCTAGGAACCAATACCACGGTTGGTGGAATTTCCCGTGAGGCCATGTCGTCGTATCACATGGAACGATATGGACCCAACAACATGATGCTCGCCGCGGCAGGGAATGTTGATTTTGAAGCATTGATCAAATTGGCAGAATCACACACCAGTCATTGGACGAGTGCCCCTGGTCGACCTGTCCGGCAATCACCCATTCACCAGCAGGTGGCGTTTGAAGTTGAAAAAGAAAATTTGGCGCAGCAATACATTGTTTTGATGATGCCAGCGCCTGATAGAAAGCACCCCAAGTATGAGGCTGCTTCTATGTTGATGCAAGTTCTTGGAGGAAGCGAATCTGATCTGTTGCACTGGGATTTGGTGGATCCAGGATTGGCTGAGCACGCTTCAGCAAGCCACGACATGCGAGATGGATCAGGTGAGTTTGTGTGTTGGGCGGTCTCAGATCCTGCCCGGGCGGAAGAAGTCGAGTCTCGACTTCGCACTCAACTTCAAGGTTTGCGTAACAACATCTCCCACGATGCGTTGTCCCGAGTTCGGGCCCGCGTTGCCACCGCAGCGGCATTGCACGGCGAATTGCCCCGCGGTCGGATGTCACGCATCGGTCGCCGGTGGTTGTCTCACCGCGATTGGGTTTCGATTGAGGACGAAGTGGAACGCATTCAGAAGGTGACGATGGAAGATCTTCACGAGATTCTTGATGAATGGTCCTTGGAGCCTCAAGCGGTGGGACGACTTCGACCTGCCGTGTAACTTCAGGCGGCGTCTTGTTGCCGCAATCGGTTTGCCACCACAAAGCAACACTGGTTCCGGCCTTCTCGCTTGGCTTGATAGAGCGCGCCGTCGGCAGAATGCAACAAGTCACAAGGTTCGGTGGAGTCTTGGTCAGGAGTGGCCAGAGCTCCGCCCACACTCATGGTGACTGCGATTGGTGATTGATCGCCAAGAGTTCGGAGAAATGGCTCATCCTCAACCCTGATACGAAGTCGCTCAGCCACAGTGGCAATCTCACGCTTGGTTGCACCAGGAAGCAGAACCACAAATTCCTCACCCCCATACCGGCAAAGTACATCCCCTCGTCGCATGATTTGAGCCATCCTCGTGGCACATTCCTTTAGGACCAGGTCGCCCACAGGATGACCATGGTCATCATTGATGCTTTTGAAATGATCCACATCAATCATTAACAATCCGAGTGTGCCCCGGAAGCGTCGAGCCTGTTCGAACCGTTCGTGCAGCTGGTCATCGAAGAATCGCCGGTTGTAGATGCCAGTCAAGCCATCCACCGACATCTCCTCTACCAATGCGTCGCGCTGCTCTTCCAGTTGTTTTTCGCGACGACGGTTGTCGATTTGAAGTTGCATCGCGGTTTGTTCCGCTTCTTGAACCACCCGTTGTAAGTCGACCTGCTCTACGTCAAAGAACCGTGCGACCTCTTCCGCATCGGAGGTCACTTCTTGGATCAAGACTCGGAATTGATCTTCGTCAATATTGAAAAGACCGTCGGCCAACCGAGCGGCCCGATCAAGTTCTTGATTGATGTTTCGGCCCAACATGGCGGAAGAAATTTCTGAGGCCAAGAATGAGATCCGACTCACAAAGGGATGATCGGTGGACTTCCCATCGTGGTGGTGGGCAATTGATTCAATGATGGATTCAGGAAGTCTCCACCGGCGGGCCAACGCTGCTCCTACGGTGGCGTGGTCAAACCCAAAAGCTTCCCGTTCGTACCCGCCAAGGATGCGGTGATCACTGCCCGCCAATTGTTCGGCGTTGCGAAAGCGCTCTGGGTCTGCTGCCTGCAACGGGAGCATCCCAATGTCTTGCAACAATCCGGCCGCAAAAGCTTCGTCCGTCAGTTCATGATGTTCAGGAACTCGATCTGCGACACGCATGGCGATGCGTCGCGCTGTTGCAGCCGCGGTGGTCGAACGACGCCAAAATCCAACAAAATCAAAGTGGTCTTGGCGTCGACGGGTCATATCAACCAAAGAGAAACCCAAGATCAAAGAGACCAGGGCGTTGAATCCCATGTAGCCAATCCCACGTTGAATGCTTGCGACCGGCTTCCCCAGACCGAAGTACGCGCTGTTGACTGTTCGCAGCACCCGAGCGGTCAAGGCTGGATCCAGCTCCACTCGAGACGCGACCTCCCTGAGGTTGACGTCTTCTTCCCGAGTCAGGGAGATGACCTCCATGGCCACGGTTGGCAAACCGGGCAGATTTGGGCATTCAAGAATGGATTCGACAGTGAACTTTTGACGCATGAAAGTCTCGCAGTGTGGCTAAGCCGACGAGTCTTCATCGGTTGGCCTCGGGGCAAGGTCCCGTTTCAATGCCAATCAACCACCCAAGAGTTCCGATTATTCCGGCAACCCAGATGGAAATGTCCACGACCATGATGGAGGTGCTTCGCCAAGAATCCGACTGCTCCATGCCGCCAGAAGTCGAGCCGATTTGGCCCAAGCATCAGAGTCATGGGGGGATCCTTCATTTTCTCGGACCAAACTCTGGAGCACCATGACGGTGCCCGGACTCAAGCGCCACGCTTTTGAATTGGTCTCAAAATCACAGAGCTGCCCTGCTTCAGGATCGAAGGCGGCTTGGTTGGGTGAGACACTTTCATCCACCAATGGACCGAAGCCTGCTGCTTGAAGAAGAAGCCACAACGTTCGGCACAATGCTTCGTCAGGCAGGCCACCCCTCTCTAAGGCTTCGAGACCGTCGTGCAACGCCCAAAAGGCATGCTGGTCAACCTCAGCCCCTCGATTGAGCTTCTCCGCAAGATCAACCATGGCCAACGCAGCGCGGTTTGCTTGTTCGTTTCGTCGAGGTGTTCGCCAAGATTTGCTCTCTTGCCACTCGCTGAGTGTTTCCAATTCACGACCAGCTTTGTGAAAGAAAACCAGCGTGCCCATGGTGAGGGGTTCAAATCCTCCCCCGAATGATCCTGGCACACGTCGTGCTCCTTTGGCCAAGCCCCGAATCAAACCATGGTCTGATGTCAAAATACAGACGGTTTGGCTCGTTTCACTGAACGGCCATTGTCGAAGGCAAATACCAGTGGTTTGCAGTGGGGGCATGAAAGAGCGGTCAGTCGATACGGGCTTGTTCGAAAGCGTAACCAGCTGACAACAATGTTGATTCACTGAAGGCAGTCCCGATGAAAGAGAGCCCAAATGGCAAGCCATCAGCAAGGCCCATGGGGACGGTGAGATGCGGATATCCCGACACCGCGGGGAGGGTGGTGCAACTGCTACCTTCAAAGTTGTCACCGTTTACCAGGTCGATTTTCCAGGGTCGACCGAAGGTGGGCGCAATCAAAATTTCACAGTTGGATTGCTGAAGTAAGGCATCAATACCTTCGGGACCTGCCAAATTTTTAAGCTGGCGTGCCAAGGTGTCCAAATTTGGTTCATCAGACTCTGACGTTTGTTCAGACAGTTCAAAAATCTCTTGATCAAAGTGCGGCATCACTCGTTCTGTATTGGTCAGGTTGAACGCCATAACTTCGGTCAATGTTCGCGATTCCACTTCATGGGGTGTGCTGGCAAGGTACCGGTTGATCTCCTGTTTGAATTCACGAAGAAGCAAACTCCACTCCAACCTTTGGATGCGACCAAGGCCAGGAATGTCTTCAACATCCACCAACACGGCTCCTTGTCCTATTAACACCTCGAGTGCTTTTTGGTAGAGCTTTGCTTCGGAAGAGTTTGTGGGTGGATCATGTTGACGCAACACGCCAACCCGCACGTTCTGCAAAGCGTCTCGAGATAGAGAAGAGGCATAGGAATCATTTCTATTCAAGACCAGGGCGTCCATGGTGTGAGCGGCAAGGGAGACTGTGGCGGTCATGGGGCCGACCGTGTCTTGGC
>CALDQF010000007.1 GCA_937911845.1 uncultured Phycisphaera sp.
ATCAGTGTCGCACTTCGAAATCGAGATTTGGAATCGCTTCAACCTGCCTTCGAAAATCCAGAGTTGGCCAAGAACACCCCCGTGGAGATGTGGGACGAATGGACAGAGGAACTGGTTGCCAATGGTGACGAGAAAAACGCACAGCGCACACTTTCGGTGGCGGTCTCCCTGGGCTCTCCGTCCGGAAGGCCCATGCGACTGATGAGGCTTTCGAACCTGCAGTACCGATCGGGTGAAACCAATGCTGCGTTTCACAGCCTTGCACAAGTCAATGCCGCTCAGCTTCGTCCTGATGAGCGTGAGCTCTACAACGCTTTGCGCGAGAGATCGTCATGACCAAAGTGAAAGTTTGCGGTTGCCGAAGTCCCGGGGACATCCAACATGCGGCCGAAGCCGGCGCTGATTTTGTTGGGATGGTCGTCGCGCCAAACACAATACGATTTGTCCCCGCCGAAGATCGGCCCTCCCTGGTTGCAGCCGCACGTGAATTTGGCATCCCTTTGGTGTGTGTCTTGCGCAACAACCAAAAGCCAAGCGGGCCAATGGAGGCCCAAGATTGGTATCCAGGCGACATGGTGCAGTGGCATGGACAGGAAGGACCCGATTGGGTTTCCATTGATCCACGACCATCCATCAGGGCGGTAGCCGGGGTGAATGGCCTCATCGAAGATGCCAGTTTCCCTTGCCAGCATTTCCTTCTGGACCACGATCAGCCAGGTTCAGGGCAGCCTTTTGACTGGAACTCATTACAGCACATCAAACTGCCCAAAAAATGGTTTCTTGCGGGAGGACTCCATCCTTTTAATGTCGATCAAGCTGTTCGAAGTCTCCAGCCTTGGGCGGTGGATGTTTCAAGCGGCGTTGAATCATCTCCCGGCGTGAAGTGTGGCAAGAAAATTAGAGCCTTTGTCTCCGCGGTTAGGCAGGCGGATCGCCAGTCCTAAACATTTCTTCTGCCACCTCAACGGCACGAGCTGAAGCGGCAGATTTCGAACGAGTCTCTTCAAATTCTGCTGAGGGGACACTGTCAGAGACCACGCCCGCGCCGGCCTGAAGCTGAATTCGCCAAGGGGGACCGTCTGCCGAGATCACCATGGTTCGCAAAGCAATCGCCATGTCCGTGTCTCCGTCCAACCCCACAACCCCGAACCCCCCCGCAAATGGGCCCCTCGGCTGAGGCTCAAGTTCATCAATGATCTGCATGGCCCGTATCTTCGGAGCCCCGCTTACGGTGCCAACGGGAAGGGTTGCCGCCAGCAAGTCCCAGGCATCAAGATCTTTTCGAAGCGTGCCCTCAACGGTTGAAGACAGATGCATGACGTGACTGAACCGCTCCACTTCAGCCCGCTTTGTGACTTTCACCGACCCAGGCTCACACACTTTCCCCAAGTCGTTTCGCCCCAAATCAACGAGCATGGCATGTTCTGCGTTTTCCTTGGAGTCAACTCGGAGTTCATGCTCGTTGGTGAGGTCTTGTTTTGGCGTGCGTCCACGCTGACGAGTTCCGGCCAAGGGGCGATTGACAACGTGGTGCCCCCGCGCTTGACAGAGGATTTCGGGGCTCGCTGCCAC
>CALDQF010000008.1 GCA_937911845.1 uncultured Phycisphaera sp.
CTGAGGTTTGGTCGGAGATGCGTGACGCATGATCGGTTCCCACTTGCTGTCTGTGCTGCTTGCCGCTGGTGATACCGCCCACGCTTCGGATCATGGTCACCACAGCGCACACTTTCCCGTAGCTCTTCCGACCGAAGGTCTGGGTTACGCCGGTCTCGTGCTCGCTTTGCCACTGATCGCCATGATCCTGAACGGCGTATACGCCATCTCTGGTGTTCGTTCCAAACTTCCCGCTTGGACCACCGTGGCTTGTCTGGGCACCGCCTTCGCCGTCGTCCTCAACTTGTATCTCAAGGCGGACATCGAGCATCCCGTTGTGGTGCCGTTGTTTGAGTGGATCAACCTGTCCTGGGGTACGGGGGCCATCTCTGCCCCCTTTGGGCTGTACCTCGACAGCCTCACTTTGCTGTGGATGCTGTTTGTGACGGGCTTGGGCACATTGATTGCGCTCTATGCCAGTGAGTACATGGAGAGTGATGTCGGTCCGGCCTATTGCCGCTTCTTTGGCGGGGTTTCCATCTTCCTTCTGGCAATGGGTTGCTTGGTCATGGGCGACAACCTGCTCACGCTGTACCTCGGTTGGGAAGGGGTGGGCTTCGCGTCTTACATGCTGATTGGGTATCACTTCACCAAACCCTCGGCGGTGGCGGCGGCCAAGAAAGCCTTCATCGTCAACCGCATCGGGGACCTGGGATTGGCCCTCGGCATCTATCTCACCTGGCTGCATTTTGGCACGCTTGAATACAGCGAGTTGTTCAAGATGTTGCAGGCCGACGGCGCGATGGCGGCGGCTCAGCAAGCGATGGCTGGCGGCTGGGAAGTGGCCATCATCCCCTTCCTCTTGATGGCGGGTGCCTTTGGCAAGTCGGCCCAGTTGCCCTTCTACGTCTGGTTGCCGGATGCGATGGAAGGCCCCACTCCGGTCTCCGCGCTGATTCACGCTGCCACCATGGTGACGGCAGGAGTCTACCTCTTGGTTCGCACCTTCCCCATGCTTGAATTGCACCCGGCGGCCGCACCCACGGTGGCTTGGGTGGGCGGCGCGACCGCATTGCTGGCCGCCACCATTGGCATGGCCCAGTACGACATCAAGCGTGTGATGGCTTATTCCACGGTTTCTCAACTGGGGTACATGTTCATGGGCGTTGGGGTGCTTTCGACGTTTGGCGCGGCCGCGCACGTGTTCACCCACGCGTTCTTCAAAGCGGTCCTCTTCTTGACTTGCGGGGCCATCATGCACGGCTTTGCCGGCCAGCTCGACCTTCGGGTGCTGCGAGGCCTGCGTCATGTCAAAGGGTGGCGCATCGTGGTGTGGACCATGTTCTATGCCTCGCTGTGCTTGGCTGGATTCCCCATCATTTCTTCGGGCTATTGGTCCAAGGATGTCATTCTGGCCGAGGCTTTTGCCAACGGACGTCCCATTCTTGGAGGATTGGGGTTGCTTACCGCCGGTTTGACCGCGTATTACACCTTCCGGGTGTGGTTCCGCGTCTGCTGCGGGCCCAAGCCTGACGATCATGACCTGGCCAAGATGATGGGCGACGACCATCACGGCGACGACCATCACAGCGACGACCACAACGGCGATGGCCATGGTGAAGAAGATCATCATCATCACATGCCTCATGCCCCCAAGTGGGCGGTCAACTTGGTCCTGAGTGTGATCTCGCTCGCGGCCATTGGATCGATTTTCTTGGTCCCCGAGCACGGATGGCTGGAGCACATGGTGGCCAAGAGTTCTGGCGCTGGAGGCGTGGGTGCAAACCACCATGATCTCCCGGCAGACGCTGGCTTCTGGGCCGATCCACATGGCTGGATGAAGTACGTGGCCTCAACCGTTGGGCTCTTGGGGATGGCGGTTGCCGCGTGGTTGCATCTGCTCAACCGCAGCGCGGCCGACCGTTTGCGGGCCGCCTTGTTGGCGTCACCATTGAAAGCCATCGTTCGTGCGATGGAGAACAAGTGGTACGTCGACGAGTTGTACAACGCTCTGATTCGCATGCCGCTGAAGATCAAGGGGCACACTCTCCATATGCTTGATCGTTACGTGCTCGACATTCTGGTGGTTGATGGCCTCGGCCGGTTGCCCAAGATGATCGGTCGCACCCTTTCACCTCTTCAAAACGGGGTCTTGCAGTCGTATGCGGCATCGATGGCCGGGGGGGTGATCTTGATCGCCTTGCTGATCTTGGTGTTGCCCATGCTGCTTGATTTGCTCGGAGGTGCCGCGTGAGTCCACTTATTTTGATTCTCATTCCTCTTCTGAGTGCGGTTGCGGTGGCGTTTGCTCCTCGAGGAGCTGCGTTCCGTGTCGCCACGATCAGCACGTTGATCACTCTTACGGTGTCGCTGTTCATTGCCTCAGATTTTGGCCATTGGTACGACGACGGCTTTGGGTTGGTCACCGAGTTGGCTTGGTTGCCATCGATCGGCGCTTCGTTTGACATGCACGCCGATGCTCCCGCCATGTGGCTGGTTCTGCTTTCCACGGTCTTGATGCCCATATGTGTCATCGGGTCCAAGACCGCCATCAAGGAACGCGTTCGCGAGTACTACGCGTGGCTCTTGGTGTTGGAAGCTGCCATGCTTGGGGTCTTCTTGGCCAAGAACTTGCTGTTCTTCTACGTGGCCTTCGAATTCACTCTGGTGCCAATGTATTTCTTGATTGCCGGATGGGGCGGCAGCAACCGGGCGTCCGCGTCTATCAAGTTCTTCCTGTATACCTTTACCGGATCGATGTTGACCTTGGCGGGTCTGGCCTACGTGGCTTGGCGGTT
>CALDQF010000009.1 GCA_937911845.1 uncultured Phycisphaera sp.
AGACATCAGGCTTCATCTGGACATCGAGTGGCAAGCGGTGGCGGAAGCGTTGCTTGATCCCACCCTTGGTCTTTGTCAAGCCCAGGCCAATCAGAAAGGGACTTTGCCCCCGGGGACGCCGTTGGCTGGATCATTGGTCTTGGTTGAATTGGCCACGGGCAACGTTCAAGTCGCCGCGGGACGTCCAATGGCCACCGATAGTGACGGGCCGATGTGGCGTCGAGGGGGGGTGGTCCGGGCCACCGAAGCCATCCTTGCGCCGGGTTCCATTGTGAAGCCCTTTTTGCTGGTGGCGGGTTTGTCGGAGGGCAAGGTTCAAGCCAGCGAAGAGATCAATTGCCAGGGGTATTTTTTCCCCGACAAACGCGATCGATTCCGTTGCTGGATCGCAAACCGCAACGCGCGTGAGCATGGTCCACTTGATGCCTCCGATGCGCTCGCGCACAGCTGCAATATTTACTTTTACGAGGTGGGGCGTCGGCTTGGGCTCGAAACCGAAGCTTTATGGCTTCGTCGGTTTGGATTTGGTGAACGTCCTGAAGTTGGGCTCTTGTACCAACGTGAACTTGATCGAGGCCCGGTGTTCTTGGGTGAGACCTCCGGTCGAATTCCAGATCCTGCAACTGTACCCCGTGGGCAGCGTGTCTCCGAAGCCATGTCCAGTGCCATCGGACAATCGGCTCTGGTGTGTTCGCCGCTTCAGGCTGCAATTGCGTACGCCCGACTAGGAGCACGCGGAGCCTTGCCTCATCCGGAGTTGGTGGCCAGTGCAAACGTACGTCCGGTTGGGGAAACTTTTCCGGATGCGGTCATCGATCCGGTCTTGGTTGGCTTGCGTCGCGTGTTGTCTGAGCGGTACGGGACGGGACGCGACATCGAAGAGGTCCCCGGCTGCACGATTTTGGGAAAGACAGGAACGGCGGAGGCACCTCCGATCACCATCGGGGGAGGGCAAAAAAATGATGGCACTCACGCATGGTTCGCGGGCTTGATTGGTCCCGAAGGACAAGCGCCAACCCATTCGTTTGTGTCGGTGGTCGAATACGGCGGTTCAGGAGGTCGGACGGCTGGTCCCTTGGCCACGGCCTTCTTGCGTGAATTGGCCCGTCGCGGGGCTTTTGTGGAGCCAACGTCATGAGGTGGCTTGCCATGACGTTGGTCTTGGTTCCGGCTTTCCTCCTTTCGTTGTTGGGGCTATCAGCCATCGCAACCGTTGGTGATGCTGGTCGGAGTTTGGCCAACTGGAAGCAGCAAGCTTTCTTTCTGCCCTTGGGCTTGATCGGTGCAACGACCGCAGCATTCGTGCCTCTGCATCTTCTGCGGAAGCATGCAGGGATTCTGGGTTTGCTGGTGGCTGGACTTTTGGTGTTGCTGCTGCTGCCCGGGGTTCCTGAATCCTTGGTTCGTCCTCGAAACGGCGCTCGCAGGTGGATCAGTTTGGTGGTGTTTGATTTGCAGCCCTCAGAGTTGGCCCGGGTCGCGTGGTGCTTGTTGATGGCCCGACTGCTGTACACCGGCGATGCCCACCGTCGGTTGTCGGGGTTGCTTCGTCCGGTGGCGCTGACGGCGATCGCCGGCGGCCTGATTGTGGTGGAGCCAGATCTCGGAACCACACTGCTCTTTGTTCCTGCCTTTGTCACCATGCTGATCGCCGCGGGGGGGCGGATTCGGCATCTGTTGATGTGCTTTGTGCCGGCAGCCTTGATCCCAGTGTTGGTGATCGGGGGCATGTTGCTCGCCCCAGAGACCGGAGAG
>CALDQF010000010.1 GCA_937911845.1 uncultured Phycisphaera sp.
GCCAAGACCACCCGCCGATGTGATGGCTCGAGACAAGGTGAAGTAGGGCTCGTTGACCGGAATGGCATATGGACCAGGCCGAGCAATTTCACCGTCGATGTAAATGTTCCCATCCCCAACCCGTTCCACCAGGATGGAGTCCCCCGGGCGGATCACAACATCGAGATTGCTGTCACCTCGACGCAGTTGCTGCAGAGGAATTCGAAGAACACGGTCGATGAAGACTGGAGAGCCGCTCGTATCCTCGATGGGCCACTGGCTTTGACCTCCCATATTGCGCCAAGTCCCGGAATCTACATCCCACTGCCAGGGTGATGCTGGGAGATCTTCGGGGGTTTGGACTTCAGGGAGCGTGTCCTTAGACAGCAGGTCGACATCGACGAACGTATCTTCACTTGCACCAATTGAGGCGTTCGAACTCCCCTCAAGACGGTCCAGAAGACCGTCTAAATCCAAAGGCTTCTGGCTTTCAGGAACAGCATTTGGCTCAAGCGACCCTTCCAGTTGGACACGACGTCGAATGATCGCATATTGGGCGTTGTCCAAAATGCCACCTGCTTGGCTGAGAGCCTCCAACAAACGAAGGTCAGAACGCAACAACGAGTACACGTTGGGCTGTGCGATAAAGCCATTCACCGTGAAGCGAAATCCAGTTCGCTGGACCAACGCAGCATCAACTTGAGGAGCGTTAAGCAGTCGGCCATATGCTGAGCGAATGGATGGATTCAGCTCTTCTGGGAGGAGGCCTTCCACCTTGACGAGACCGATTTCTGGAAGTTGAACAAAGCCAGATTGATCAACCACGCGATCAACGGTGACCGGCTGCCCCGGCTGGTACACGTCAAAAGCCGTGACCGTGATCACATCTCCTGGGACAACTCGATAGGAGCTGAAATCGTTCTCAAGGAGATCCTCTCGAGTGGGCGTCTCTCCGACCACTTGTTCACCGATCTCAATGGCGTTGATTCTTCGCAGAATGGGCAATGTTGTTGGCTGATGCTCCCAACGCCCCGTCACGGTCGGGTCAACAAAGGAGTCCGTCTGACAGCCGGCGCCAAGCGAAAGGACCAAACACGTACAAGCACCCGACTTCCCAGCAAAAAAGAAACGCATAGATAGATTATCGGGCTGGTGGGATCTGGTTCACCATGTTTTGTGCGGCTAAGATGTCTCCGCTGTGAGCACTTCTGCCCAAGATCGAACTTTGGCCCGCCACCCCAGACCGCTTGGGGGAGATACCGCCAAGGACCGACGCGGGGTGCAAGTCGCTCTCAGCGGCATGGTGCTGAACAACAGCGAGAATCATCAACTCCATTTGGGCCGCAAACCCGACTGGCTGCGGGCGCGAGTCCCTGGCGGGCCTGGGTATGAGCGTCTTCGTGAAATCGTGGACACCCATGGATTGCATACGGTCTGCAAAGAGGCGGCCTGTCCGAACATGGGGGAATGCTGGAACCGCGGGACCGCAACCATCATGATTCTGGGGGACACCTGCACCCGTGCGTGCGGGTTCTGCAACGTCAAAACTGGTCGGCCAGCCGAAGTAGACCAAGATGAGCCCCGCCGTGTCGCCGAATCGATCGCCCTCATGGGGCTGGGACATGTGGTCATTACCTGCGTCGACCGGGATGATCTTCGTGACGGCGGAGCCGCGATTTG
>CALDQF010000011.1 GCA_937911845.1 uncultured Phycisphaera sp.
GCACGGCGGGAGTTTTGGGTATTTCCATGAGCCAGCTTGCCCGGTTGCTTCGACATGACAAAGCCGCATTTGATCTGGTGAATGAAGGACGACAAAGTATGGGGTTGCCCCGCCTGCGCTGAGGGGTTCGTCCCCTATCCTTGTGGTATGACCACGCACGCAGATCGCATCGCTCCCATCGTTCCTGATCTCATCGAGATCCGCCACGACATCCATCGGCACCCTGAACTGGCCTACCACGAGCACCGGACCGCGGAAGTCATCCGCAAACACCTCACCGAGCTTGGCATTGAGCATGTGGGCGATCTGGGCGGCGGCACTGGGACCTTGGGATACCTGCCCGGCAAAGGGAAGAAGGCCATCCTGCTGCGGGCCGACATCGACGCCCTGCCCATTCATGAAGAAACCGGACTCCCCTACGCCAGCACCATTGAAGGGAAAATGCATGCCTGCGGGCACGACGGCCATGTCAGCATCTTGCTGGGGGCCGCTCGCATCCTGAAAGAGATGTCAGACGAAGGCGAATTGGCCAACCCCGTGCTGTTCTGCTTTCAACCGGCGGAAGAAGGTGGTGGTGGTGGACTCAAGATGGTGGAAGACGGCGTCCTTGATGGCACCGTGATTGGTCCTCCGGCTGCCCGCGCCTTTGGTTTGCACGGCTGGCCGAAGATGCCCTTGGGTCAGGCTGGTTCCATTCCTGGCCCCATGTTGGCCGCCGCTGATCGTTTTGAATTGTTGGTCGAAGGAACGGGAGGACACGCGGCCGCACCGCAGTACGCCCGAGACCCTGTGCTGTGTGCAGCTCATATTGTCACCGCGCTGCAAACGTTGGTGAGCCGTGAGTCGGATCCTCTGGATGCCGTCGTGCTTACCGTGGCCGCGATCCACGCGGGCGATGCGTTCAACGTAATTCCCCGAAACGCCACCATGGGCGGAACCGTTCGAACCCTCCTGCCCGAAAGCCGTTCCCGCATGCGCGACCGCATCGCGTCAATGGCTGGCGCGGTCGCCGAAGGATTTGGTTGCGCCACCACCCTCCGTTGGTTCCCGGGATATCCGGTCACCAACAACGTGCCCGAATTGGTGGACTTGGTGCACACCAAAATTGCTGAATCCAAAGGCCAAGAAGCCGTTTGCCCTATGGAAGACCCCGTTATGGGCGCCGAAGACTTCTCGTACTACGGAGAGAAAGTCCCGGCGTGCTTCTTTGCTCTGGGGCTCTGCCCCGATGGCATGGATATGCCGAACGTCCACGAATCCACCTTTGACTTCAACGATCAAGCGATCCCCCTTGGGGTGGAGACCATGGTGCGTCTCGCGCTGGAACCGCTGGCATGACCGTGGTCGATCCCGCCGATCTTTCCCCGCGGGATCGTTACGGGCTGATGATCAACACGGTGGTCCCGCGACCCATTGCGGTGGTGGGAACGGTTTCCAAGACCAAGCGGCTGAACCTCGCCCCGTTTTCTTGCTTTAACGCCGTCACCAGCACCCCCTTCACAGTGATGATTGGCCCGGCCCAACGTCCCGATGGGACCGACAAAGACACCTTGGCCAATTGCCGACCTCCGGAAGATGGGGGCACTGGCTGCTTCACCATCAATGCTGCGACTGAAGACAACGCCGACGCGGTTTTTGCCACCGCCGCCGACTTGCCCCCCGAAGCCTGTGAATTTGATCACGCCGGGCTGGCCGCCGTACCGGCCGATCTCATCGCCGCGCCCCGCCTGGCTGGCGCGGCCTGGAGCTTGGAATGTGAAACCGCCGAAGTGATTGACCGGTTGCCCAAACGGGTGGCCCATCTCTGGGATGGACCGTTCACGGGCTCATTGGTTTACGGCTTGGTGCGCCGCATTCACCTGAGAGATGACATTCTGGATGACAGAGGCCGTCCCGATCCGGAAAAATTGAACGCGGTGGGTCGCATGGGCGGCCCGGAATGGGTCCGAACCCAAGATCGGTTCGTCCCCAAGGCCCGATAACAGCCGCAAAGTTCCCGCCAAACCATTGCGATTGTCTTGGGGATCGCTACAATTGTCGATTCGATAACTTCCGCTGTCTAGTAAGGCAGCATCCCCGAACGAACCGCTCGGATGCCCTGGACCACGCCACGGTCCAGAACTTGGCACTGGGTGGGAGGAGAAACACCTGTGGCCAAGAAGATCACTACTCAATTCAAACTGATGGCTCCCGGTGGGCAAGCGACACCCGCTCCGCCACTGGGACCTGTTCTGGGTGCCAATGGCGTGAACCCGGGACAATTCATCACCCAGTTCAATGATGCCACCCGCGAACTCAACGGCAAACTTGTCGGCTGCGTCGTGACGGTTTTCGAAGACCGCTCGTTCGAGCTTGAAATCAAGAGCTCACCCGCTTCCACCTTGATCATGGAAAAAGCCAAGGTCAAGAAAGGCGCTTCCGAGATCGGTTCCGAAATTGTGGGCACCATCAGCTTTGACGACTGCCGCGACATTGCTCGCGAAAAATTTGCTGACATGAACGCATTCGAAGTGGACGCCGCGGCCCGCACCATTGCCGGCACGGCCCGTTCCATGGGTGTTGCGGTGGAGGGAATCTGAGATGCCAAAAATCAGCAAGCGAACCCAAGCAAACCGTGAAATCTACGAAGCCATCAAGGCCAAGATGCACGCCCCCGCCGAAGCCATCGCAGCTCTGCGTGGCTACAAGCAACCCAAGTTCGACCAGTCGGTCGAAGTGGTCTGCTCCTTGGGTATCGACCCCAAGCAAGCCGACCAACAAGTCCGTGGTTCTGTCTCGATGCCCAAAGGCACCGGCAAGACCGCCCGCGTGATTTGCTTCTGCGGCGATGACAAAGTGGCGGCAGCCAAAGAAGCCGGTGCATTCGAAGCCGGCGGTGCCGAACTTGTCGAGAAGGTCAATGGTGGCTGGATGGACTTCGACGTGGCCATCGCCTCTCCCGACCAAATGCGAGTGGTCTCCCCACTCGGTCGTGTTCTTGGCCCCAAAGGCTTGATGCCCTCCCCCAAAGCCGGCACCGTGACACCCGACGTGGTCACCGCGGTGCAAGAGTTCTCGGCCGGTAAGGTCGAATATCGCAACGACGATGGCGGCAATGTTGCCTGCATCATCGGTAAGTTGAGCTTCTCCGACGAAGACCTCGTCGAGAACCTCGAGTTCTTCCTCAACATGATGGAAAAGGCCCGTCCCGCTGTATTGAAGGGCGCATATTTCCGTCGCGTGGTCATCAGCGCCACCATGACCCCCGGAGTCCAAATCGCGGTCTGACCGCGGGAGCACAATCATGAGCAAACCAATCAAGCAAATGATGATGGACGACTACGCCGCTCGCTTTGGCGATCTGGACGGTGTGGTTCTCGTGGACATCCGCGGCATCGAAGCCAACGACAACAACGCCATTCGTTCTGAACTCGCCGAAGCTGGGATCCGCATCAGCGTGGTCCGCAACACGTTGGTCAAAGGCAGCTTTGATGACGACCACAGCCTGGGCCCCATCAACGACCTGATGACCGGGCCATCGGCCTTTGTCTACGGTGGCGACTCCGTTGTCAATGCCGCCCGCGCGGTGGTGAAAGCGGTCAAGCAGTACCCCGATATCTCACTCAAGGGTGCGGTCCTCGACGGCAACCTCTTTGAAGGTGATGCCGGCGTGAAGCGTTTGTCTGATTTCCCCACCCGGGAAGAGGCCCAAGCCAAAGTGGTCCAACTCGTTCTCGCCCCCGGGGCCAACGTTTTGGGTGGCGCCAAGGGTGCCGGTGGCCGCGTCCTCGGTGTCATCAAAACCATTCAGGAGAAGCTCGAAAACGGCGAGACCATCGCCAAGATCGGCTGATCCACCAAGACGACTTCCCGCCCCGACTGGCCCTCGGGTTAAAAGCCGCGTGTGCGGCTCCTCTCGGGCGGAATCGACCCCAAGTGCTCAAAGGAGCAAATCACCATGTCTGAAGAAACAACCACTGAAGCCGAAGCCAAGACCTTCGACGCAAAAATCACTGAACTCGGTGACTCGATCGCCTCCCTCACCCTGAAGGAAGCCGTTGACCTCGCCGACTACATGAAGGATGCCTACGGCATCGAGCCTGCTGCTGGCGGCGCGGTCATGATGGCCGGTCCTGCTGGTGGTGACGAAGGCGGCGGTGCTGAAGAGCAAACCGAATTCGACGTCATCCTCAATGCTGCTGGTGGCAACAAGATTGCCGTCATCAAGGCCGTCCGCGGCGCAACCGGTCTCGGTCTGAAGGAAGCCAAGGAACTCGTCGATGGTGCACCAAAGCCCATCAAAGAGAAGGTCTCCAAGGACGAAGCCGACAAGCTCGCCGAAGAGCTCAAGGAAGCCGGTGCCGAGGTCGAGGTCAAGTAAGACCTTTCCTCATCCAGCCTTCAATTCCAACATTGGAACTGCACCAACCCGCGTCTTCGACGCGGGTTGGTTTGTTTTAGGCTTGCGGTCGTTGGTCAACTCCAGACGGCGAGGAGTGCGACCAAGTCCTGAAAATCCACCATGCCGTCGCCGTTCACATCAGACGGTCCGCCAGCGGCGCCGTAGTCCCCCAGCAGCAACAGTAGGTCTTGGAAATCCACCGAACCATCTTGGTTGATATCGGCCGGATCGAAGTTGGAGGTGGATTCAGGATGCAACCAAGCCACGGCAAAAGGCCACGCCGCGGGCTCAGTAGAGGCGGTATCAAGACGAGTGATCTGAACCCAATAGGTTCCGGCGTCCAGGTCTTCGACGTAAAGATGCTCCACATTGTCAAGCGGCGCATCACTCTCCACGTTGCCGGCGCTGTAGAACGCGGCACCCGCTTCACCTCGCATCAGAGACAACGTACCGTTGGTGTCTCTGAACATGGTGACCGAGAGGTTGGGCGCAAAGACTTGGGAGAATCCAATCCGAACATCACGGTTCCAGGTGGTCAGGAACGAGAAGGTATCTGCGGTCTCAGCAAGATCGAAGCGGAACCACCGAGACTGGCCGAAGATCAAAGGCACTGAGCCCCATCCGCTCGCCGGAGCTGCTCCTCCCAACGGAGCGATCTCTCCATCAAACCGACCACCAGTCATCACACGATGGGCCCGGTCGATGTTGCAAGTACCGGTTCCCACCACTGGATCCAGAGGTTTGCTGCTGAAGCCACGGTCAGGACCACTGGCGACAGGGGCGTTGCTCCAAGACACTCCACCCAAACGGGTATGGCTCGCTGATGCTCCAAGGACCGCTTTCAACACTTCAGGATTCCTTGCATCTGGGTCCACCGAAAGCACCGGGTCGGTGTCAATGGTCTCGAGGAGCAAACCTACGGAAGCGGTGACCATGGGGGCCGACCAAGACACCAGATCTCCAGGGGCAACAATGAACGGCTTCTGCCGACCCGCGCCATCAGATGCGGAGGAGGTTTCACCAGATTCGTGAGATTCGTTGCGCGTTCCCACGGCAATGCTGTTCCAGCCGGCCCACATCAACGTGCTGCCCAAACTTCCCCCACCATTGGGCATGCCCACAATCGAAAGGGCATCGTCACGCGTAATTTGGTAATCCTGCCGGCGAAGGGTCTCCCGATCCAAGGTGACATTGCCGAAGCTCCCCAGCCAAGATTGATTGATGACCTGACACCCAGGATTGGCCAAAGGGGCTCCACTGCCGACCCGCAAAAAGCCGCCTTGCACAAAATCGACGGCACTCCAGACTTTGGTCTCTGGAATCCCGGGCGCGATCGACCAATCCGAACCGTAGTTGTACTTCCCCACCGTATTGGCGTGACTTAAGGTTGTTCCCGCGCCACTCATGGGGGTGATGATCAAGTTGTCGAACTGGACTTCGTCGGTGTTGGGCAAGTACTGCTGACCGCTGCCCGCTTCAACTTGACCGATGACGATCCCAGCCCCCGTGGGCACTGCGGCGCCAAGACGGTCCTGAAGATCCAAATAGCCGAGAAATTCCCATGATGGGTGGTCGGCGATCGCATTGCTGGAAGCCACAAGGCTACCGACAAGAACAACACAAGTGGGAGAGGAGGTCATGCTGCAAATTTAGCCCGCAAACAAAGATGTCCAAGAAAAAATCGGTTTGTGATGATTCTGCGGCCTGAAGGACCGTTATGGGGCTGGTCGAACCACACCAAAGACGTGGATTTGTTGATCGTGGCCGGCAATGGAGGACTCCACCTGGAACGTTCCCATGAGCACCCCGGCTCGACAATCAGGATCGGCACCAATTTCAACCTGAACCACGTTGCCGTCTTCCTTTTGCACCACATCAATGAATCGGGTCATGAGACCGGGACTCTCGCTTTTGGCCACAGTGAAGCGTTCGTTCATGGTCCGGTTGGGCAGTAGGGCGACAGGCAATTCGTAGATTTGCTTCTCTCCTGGAGACAATTCACCCAAGACAACCCGTTGGTCGAGGATCATCCAAGCCCTGGAATCCCCATCACCCGGGATATCGGGGTTGGTGCAGCCGTCTTTCCGAACTCGAACATCGACGATGGGCGCATCGGGATGATCGGTCTGCACAACGATCCAAGAAGGCATCCGTTCGCCGGCCGGGTTGGTGCAAGTCTCCGTGTCGTAACTGCTCAAGTCCCACGGGACTTCCTGCAACACCGCCGCTGGCGCAGACGGAACCGCGAACCCTTGGATCGAAAGAACCCGGAACGGACGCGAATCGAGACCACGCAATTTAAGTGTGCCCTTGTCACCATCGCGACGGAAATCAATCCAAGTGGGATCTGCTTTGACAGGCCGAGTGAACATGGCCTCTACCGGGACGTTGACAATGTCATTGCCCAAGAACACAAAGCGGAGTGTCGCTTTGGAGGGCCCGGCCTGAGAACGTGGCTCATGGGCGACGGCTACCGTGTGATTGGCCCCGGGTGCCAATTCCACACGGTCGGTGAACTCTGGCTTCAAGCAACTGCACGTTGGAGAAATCGCCACCAAGGTGACGGCTTTGTCGCCCCGATTGGTCAGGGTGATTTCCCCCGTCGGTCGGGACATCAACGATTGGGTGCCAAAGTCGAGGACGCCGGGAGAAACCACGACCGCCTGCGGTCGAGGGAAGTCGGATGGCTCGGCTGGATCCAAATCCGCTGCCGTACTTGGAAGTTCGGCAGCGACAGGCTTGGATGCCATTCCCGCAGGGCTGGCGGATGGCTCAGGAACACTCAAGCGGCCGAGGATGAATCCCCCGGCCGCAAGAAGAACGACGAGAATAATCTTGGGAATGCGTTGCAACAATTAGACCAGTGGCGATCAGGATCAACCGGGTTCGTTGTTGCCCGAATCCAAGAACTGAACATTCATCAAATCCCAGAGAATGGAATACTCCGGGGCACCTCCGAAGACATCACCGAAGCCCCAAGTCCAAACCCGGGCCCAATTCTTGCCGTCGGAGTTGATGTAACGGCGGGCATACCCACTGCCACCAGTGACTTCCAGTTCCAGCTCTATGTTGCCTTGCTCGTTGGGCTCGTCCTCATCAGTGATGACTTCGACGTCAACCGTCTGCCAACGACGGCTCTGGAAGTCCCACAAAGCAAAGCCCACGACAACGATCGGGGAGACTGGCTGACGTAAGGCCAAGGTGGCTTCGATTCCAACAATGGTCTCTGGCAAGCTTTCCACTTGATGGAGCAACGCCACGTCAGTGACTTCACCACTCACCGGGCGAATGGCCTTTTTCAAGATTTCCTCAATGCCGTCAGGGGCAGAACCATCCAGCACTTCTGGCAACATGAGGCCATCTGCACCCTCTCCACCGAGGGCGTATTCGGATGTTGCGATCAAGATTGATCCATCTTCACCCTTGACGTTGTAGATGTTGCCCGCGATGTCGCCCTTCACAGGGAACAACGCCGTGAGGTTCTGGGCTTCGTTGTTCACCACGGCCCCATCGAGGGTCAACAGTTGAACCACTGCGGAGCTGTCGTCAGCAAAGCCCCAAATGCGTGGGTAAGTACCGAGCGTGACCTCAATACCCTCTGGCTGTGCTTCGTAGACACCGTCCAGACGGC
>CALDQF010000012.1 GCA_937911845.1 uncultured Phycisphaera sp.
AAAGACAGGGCAAGCCATAGTAGCCGTACGAGCTGGTGTACCATTGTTGGTTCTATGGTGTCTTTGGCAGATCATGCTCGTTGGCTTGGATCGTTCTTCCGTCACGGAACACGGGTCGCGTCATTGGCCCCGACCGGTCGACGTTTGGCTCGAGAGATGTGCCGCGAGATCGATCCTGAGACACCCCAGCGTATTCTTGAACTGGGCACCGGGATGGGGACGGTGACGCGGACGGCACTCGAACTCAAGCATCCAGAAAGCGAGCTCGTCTCCATCGAATTGGATGCCAAACTACTTGAAGTTGCCAAACGAACGGCCCCGGGGACCACGTTCATCCACGGCAGCGTTGGTCAACTCCCCCAACTGTTGGATCAACATGAATGGGATCAGTTTGATGTCTGCATCTCGTGCCTGCCTATTCCCAGTTTGCCCAAGAGCGTGAACCGAACCGTGATCGAAACATGGGAACACCGTTGCACCAGCAGTGTCTTCTCCCAACTCACCGCCATCCCCTGGGTGTACTGGGGCATGTACCGGAAGATGTTTCACCATGTCAGCTTCAAGTCGGTCTGGCTCAACACGCCACCCGCCGGCGTCTACCACTGCCGAACACTGCGGGATGATTTTCAGTCAGATGGGCGGCTTGCCGGTCATTGATCAGCCAAGCAAAATGTCTTTGGCCACTTCACCATGGACATCTGTCAACCGGAAGTCCCGACCTGCGTGCTGGTGGGTCAAGCTTTCGTGGTTCAAGCCAAGCATGTGCAAAATAGTGGCGTGCCAATCATGGATGTGCATCCTTCCATCCACCGCCTCGCGGCCGAGTGGATCGGTCGCGCCGTAAACCATGCCACCCTGCACCCCACCACCAGCCATCCACATGGAGAAGCCTTTGTTGTTGTGGTCGCGGCCGTCGGTGCCTTGGGCGTCTGGAGTTCGACCAAATTCACCACCCCAAATGACTAGCGTGTCTTCAAGCAAACCACGCTGAGCGAGATCTGTCAACAAACCAGCAATAGGTCGATCAATAGAAGTGCACTGGTTGGTGAGTTCTTCACGCAAATTCCGGTGGGTGTCCCAACCCCCGAAGCCCACTTCAATGAAGCGCACCCCGGCCTCAGCCATTCGGCGCGCGGCAAGGCACTGCCGGCCAAAAGCACTTGTGCCTTCATCATCCAATCCGTACAGATCTCGGATGGACTCGGGTTCTTTGGCCACATCAATGACTTCAGGCAGGGTGTCCTGCATGCGGAACGCGAGTTCATAGGCGCTGATCATGCCTTCGATGCCCTCATGCGTACCACCGGCATCACGGAGTGCAGCTTGATTCAAAGCCTGAACCAAATCCAGCTGCTCACGTTGCGCTGATCGGGTCAGGCGGGATGAATCCAGATTCGGCATGGCTTCGACTTCGCGTCCTTGACGCAAGCGGCGACCACCCAAGTCCATACGGGTGCCTTGGTAGTGGGCGGGCAAGAACGCCGCTCCATAGTTCTGTGCATTCCTTGGGGGATTCAATGCAACAAATCCCGGCAAGTTCTCATTTTCAGTCCCCAAGCCGTACAACGACCAAGATCCCATGGACGGTCGAACAAACTGGGTGGAACCCGTATGCATTTGCACTTGGGCCTGGGCGTGGGCTGGGATGTCAGTGTGCATGCCATTCAATACACACATTCGGTCCGCGTGCCGGGCCACGTTGGGGAACAATTCGCTGATGGGAATGCCGCTTTCCCCGTGCTGCTCGAATTTGAAAGGGGAACCCAGCAATCGACGGTTGCGGTTGCCACGCTGCCCATCAAGCCGAGAAAGCTCTGGCTTGTAATCAAATGTATCAACGTGAGAAGGCGCACCTTCCATAAACAAGAAAATGACCCGCTTCGCCGTGGCTTTGTGATGGGTGGCTCGCGGGGCGAGGGGATTTGCACCATCCAAGAGACCTTGGCCAAAAGCCAATTGCGAAAATCCGAGCATTCCAAATCCGCAGGAAAGACCACGCAACATGTCTCGACGGGTGTACAAATCGGATTGCATTCGATTGGAGCACAGTTCCATGACAAGTCTCCTTAGGGTCGGTACAGGAAATCAGCCGAGGCGAACAAAGCTTGGGCCAAGGCGCTCCACGCCGCCGTCCGGGCGTCCAACGGCCCTGAGGCCGTCGACCGGAATTCACGGCTCGAAGCATAGGATGGAAAATTGGCCAAACGATCACGTGCGTCCAACAGGCGACGCAATCGATCGGGGAATCTTGGATCGCTTCGTTCGATTCCTTGGCGACGAAGTCGATTCAATTGACGCTCCACGGCTCGAGGAAAATCCTCGACCTCAAGAAGCTGTCGAACTCGATCCATTTGCTCGGGAGGAACACCCGCTTCACGCATGGAGCGATCAAGAACTTCTTGATTCGCATCGGGCGCCAGTGGCCTCAGGCGAGACAGCGACTGTTGATCGGGAGATTCTAAAGACTGAAACGCACCTTCTCTGGCATGCAATCGCGAAACATCTTGCATGAACGTCGTGGCCGACCGCTGCTCGGCAGCCGTCGGCTCCCGTCCCAGAGTTCGGCGAAATACTTCGCGAACGTTCCGTGCATCGCTGCGTGTTGTTTGCAGAACTTGACGAGCCAACGCGTCGGCCCGACCAACCACAAAATCATCATTCAGCAATTGCAATGCCTGGGTAGGCACATTGGTCTCGTCTCGAATTCCAGTCACGAAGGACGGGTCAGCGCCATCGAAGGCGGCCAAGAATTCGGGAGGCGCACCCCGCAGACTCGGGAGATACACCGAGCGATGGTGATCGGGACCCGAGAGTTGGGTTTGCAGTTGACCCAATCGAGCCGACCCCGGGGCAAATGAGATTGGCGACCCCTTCGGACGACTCGAGACCAATTCACCAGAAGCCATCAGCATGCTGTCTCGGATGGACTCTGCGGGCAACCTTCGCGGTGTCGAACGCCAATACAACTTGTTTTCAGGATCTTTTGCGTGGGCGGCGGATTGGTGGTCATTCGACAAACCCCAAGTTCGGGACAACACAATCTCCCGAATCAGAGCGTCGGTGTTCCAGTCCAACTCAACGAGCCTCGTGGCCAACTTGTCCAACAATTCAGGATGCGAAGGCGACTGTCCAGAGACCCCAAAGTTATCTGGCGTCTCCACCAGCGGTCGACCCATCAGATGCAGCCAGATGCGATTGGCCCAGACACGAGCGGTCAGGGTGTTCTGCTCGTCGGTGATCCAGTGCGCGAGTTCCAGTCGTCCGGACTGGTCGGGGTTGATTTCGGGAGCAGTTGAACCGGCCAACATGTTGGGCACACTGCGCTTGACCAGTTGGCGAGGCTCATCCAGCTCGCCCCGAGCCAGGAACCGACTGTGAATCGGTACACGACGATCCGTCGCCCCCATGGCTTTGCGTTCGGATGTCAACAAACGCCCTTGGTCATCGTAACGGTCCAGAACCGTCTGGATGTTCGCGGCATTTTGCTGGTTGTTTCGAATTTGTCCGGGATTGACACGATCACGGCCCTCGACCATCAGCCGCTCCGTCAATCGCTCCACGTTGGCCTCGCTTCGTTCCCGTGAGCGCTCCAAGAACGTACGCATCGCCGGCGGCAAATCGGCACCATGGGAAATCTCAGCAGCTTTTGGCAGGGCAACCAAATCCGAAGGCATCCGATTGCCTGGACCTGCCAATGTGCCGTACAACGTTTCGGTACTTTCAAAAATTCCTTTGACCGCGTAATAGTCGGACTGAGGAATGGGGTCGTACTTGTGATCGTGGCATCGTGCGCAGGCCACGGTAATGCCAAGGATGCCCTGTGAAAAAGCATCAATCTGTTCATCGATCAGGTCCGCCTGAAACTCGCGTCGGCTTCGAGTGTTGTGCCCCTTGGCACCAATCGCCAAGTACCCGGTTGCGATCAGATTGTGAGCACGTTCGGTTTCATCCTGCGGAGGAAGCAAGTCCCCGGCCAATTGTTTGGTGATGAACTCATCAAATGGAACGTCTTGAGCAAACGCATCGATCACCCAGTCTCGGTACCGCCAAGCGTTGGCATAGGCCACGTCGTTTTCTCGACCACTGGATTCGGCGTAACGGGCAACATCCAGCCAATGACGACCCCAGTGCTCGGCATGCTCCGCAGAGTCGAGAAGTTCATCGACATAAGACGCGAAAGCGTTGGGACTCCGATCAAGAAGTAGATCATCGAGGCGTTCTGGGTTGGCGGGAAGTCCAGTCAGATCCAGAGTCGCCCGGCGGGCCCGGGTGCGCAAATCAGCATCAGAATTGGGCTCGATCCCGGCCGACTCAAGTTCCGCCAAGACGAAGTGATCGATGGCTCCGTTCGGCCAACTTTCATCTTGCACCATCGGCGCTTCAGGATTGGCGATGGGCTGAAAAGACCAGTGCTCGGCGAGCGCGTTTGGATCGAATCCTCCGGAAAAATCCACGTCCTCTTCTCCGGCGGCCACATCCGCTGGAACCCGAGGATCTGGTGCACCCATTCGCACCCACTGTTCGAAGTATCGAATGGTGTCATCGGGCAACTTTCGCCGTGGAGGCATCGCGTACTCGTCGTCTTCCCAACGAATGGCTTGGATCAGCAGACTCGCGTCGGGATCGCCGGGCAAGATCGCGGGTCCAGTACCGCCACCAGACAGCAAATCGATCTTGGTGTCCAACCTCAGCCCCCCCCGGGCCTTCCCGGCTTCCTTGGAATGGCAGCCATAGCAGTGGTCCACCAGGATGGGACGAATATGAGTCTCGAAGAATTTAGTCTCTTCGGGACGCAAATCACTGGTCTCAAGGATGGCTGGAACAAGCAAAGCTGGGATCATCGAAATCACCTTCGTCTATTCTTTCGTCCAAAGTGCCAAACTCCATCCCCGAAAATGGGTCACTTTCCCGATACGGTCCTGAGATGCCAAAAAAGCCAATCATTTTGGACTTTGATTCCACCTTATGTGCCGTGGAAAGTTTGGATGCCTTGGCCAGCATGGTCTTGGGCCATGATCCAGACTCGGAGGCCAAGGTGGCGGAAATCGAGCGTCTCACCAACCTCGGCATGTCTGGCGAACTGTCGCTCTCGGAGAGTTTGACCCGGAGACTCGCCACCCTCACCTTCAATCGATCCCATATCGCAGGGTTGATTGAGGCACTCCGTGACCAATTGACCCCAGGTTTGGTTGAAGACCGCCAGTGGATCTTGAACAACACGGAACATTTGCATGTGGTCTCCGGTGGATTTGCCGATTGGATTGTCCCAGTGCTCACGCCCCTGGGGTTTCGAGCAGAACATATCCACGCCAACGTGTTGTGCTGGGATGCGAATGTTTGTGTTGGCTTTGATCAAGACCATCCGCTGTCCCGAAACGGCGGCAAGCCAGAGATTGTCCAACAACTCGGCTTGGGCCCTGAGAAGGGAGCAATTGCGGTGGGCGATGGCATCAGTGATTTGGAACTCAGACGGACCGGGCATGTGGACCGATTCGTTGCTTACACCGCGCATGCTTTCCGGGATGTTGTTGTCCAAGAAGGCGATATGGAAGCCTCAGACTGGACGTCCTTGAGGAATATCTTGGATCAAGTTTGGGTGGCTTAAAGCTGCCCACCTTCACGACCATGACACGGTGATAGCGCAGAAAGCCTGTTGGATGAAGACTTCGGAACCAGACCAGAAAATTTCCGCGGATCGGAGAAAACACAACCCGATAGTTACGACGGAGAAGGTCCATCGAGGGAAGTGGGCGTGAGAGGATTCGAACCTCTGAAGGCGTACGCCAGCAGATTTACAGTCTGCCCCCTTTGTCCACTTGGGTACACGCCCGAGA
>CALDQF010000013.1 GCA_937911845.1 uncultured Phycisphaera sp.
AGCCCGGATTCGCGAAGAGTTCGCATGCCACGACGACGGGCGGCGTCCCGGATCACCGTGGTGGAAACCTGCTGCATGACCAATTCGCGAATTTTGTCGTCCATGATCAGGATCTCAAACAAAGCCATTCGGCCTTTGAATCCAGTGTTGTTGCATTTGTCGCATCCTGTACCACGGAAGAAGGTGCGCCCTTCAACGTCACTGGGCCGCAGATCAAGCTCCATCAGTTCTTCTTCAGAGGGCTCGTAGGCTTGCTTGCAGCCCACGCAAATTCGGCGGACCAGCCGCTGGGCCACAACAGCTTCGATGGTTGCGGTCAGCAGGAAGGGCTCCATGCCCAAGTCGGTCAAACGAAGAACCGTGCTCGGGGCATCGTTGGTGTGCACCGTGGTAAACACCAAGTGGCCAGTCAGAGAGGCCTGGACGGCAATCTGGGCGGTTTCCAAGTCGCGAATTTCACCGATAAGAATGATGTCGGGGTCTTGGCGCAAGAATGATCGCAAAAGTTTGGCGAACGTGAGTTCCTGGTCGGTATTGATTTGGCACTGGATGAGGCCGTCAATGTCATATTCAACTGGATCCTCGGCGGTGAGGATCTTTGTTTCAGGATCATTCAGTTCGTTGAGACAGGAATAGAGCGTGGTGGTCTTGCCAGATCCGGTTGGCCCGGTCACAACCACAATGCCGTTGGGCCGCTGAATAAGGTCTCGAACCGTTTCGAGGTCATCAGGCCGAAGACCAACGTTGTCGAGGCTCAACTGGACATTGCCACGATCAAGCACACGCATCACGACCGATTCGCCAAACATGGTAGGAAGGACCGCTACCCGGAGGTCAACGGGGCTGCCTCCCAGCGTAAGTTCGATACGGCCGTCTTGAGGGAGTCGCCGTTCGGCAATGTCCAAATTTGACATGACTTTGACCCGAGAAACAATCGGCATCGCCAGGTGCGGCGGAGGGGGGCTCATCTCATAAAGCACACCGTCAATTCGATACCTCATCTTGAATTCGTCTTCAAACGGCTCCAAGTGGATATCAGAGGCCTTGTCTCGGATCGCCTGCATCAAAACCATGTTGATGAGACGAACAACTGCGCTACTTCCG
>CALDQF010000014.1 GCA_937911845.1 uncultured Phycisphaera sp.
CCCCAGGGCATCCGCGTAAAGATTTACGGTCTTGACGTTGCCGACATCCGGAGAGACCAGTGTCAGATCACCCAGTTCCTCGCGAGCCTTTTCAAATCGACTCCGGAAGATTGGAACAGCCGTGACATGGTCCACGGGAATGTCAAAGAATCCCTGAATCTGAGCCGCATGCAGATCAAGACAAAGCACACGATCCGCGCCAGCTTCCGTCAACATGTTGGCGACAAGCTTCGCTGTAATGGGAACGCGACCTTCGTCTTTTCGATCTTGCCGAGCGTATCCGAAGTATGGGATCACCGCGGTAATACGGCGGGCACTCGCACGCCGCAGACAATCAATCCAAACCAAAAGTTCTACCAGACGGTCGTTGACCGGCTCGCAGGTGGACTGGACAACAAAGCAATCACGACCGCGAACGTCCTCTTGAACCCGCACAATGATTTCACCATCTGGGAAGCGGTCAGCCGAACCGCTGGACACACGAAGGTTCAAATGTTGGGCCATGCTCTCGGCAAGTGCTTTGCCGCCTGAACCGGCAAAAATACGGAGCGTGTCGCGGTCAGCCACTGTCATGCCAAGCCTCCTGTTGCGCTTTGCGCTAAACGATTTTGAAGGATCTCATCCACTCTGGCAAGTTGTTGCAGTGTGTTGATCGACAATACATCTTCCTGCGGGACTTCGTCCAACAGGGTCACATGGTGCCCCTGCCCCCTCAGAATGCCAGGCACGTCTGTTAAATAATATTCACCGCCAGTGTCATCTGGTCGAAGACCATGAAGGGCGGCGAATAAGGATTTTCGATCAAAGCAGTAGTAGCTGGGGTTGACTTCAGAAATACGCAACTGCTCGTTGGTCGCATTTTTCTGTTCAACGATGGCGGCGAAATTGCCACCCGAATCACGAACTATCCGGCCGTACCCAGTGGGGTCATCGATGCACGCGGTCGCCAGCGACGCCACGGCAGATGCCTCCCGGTGCGTGGCAAGCAGCCTCACGAGAACCGAGGACCGAATAAGGGGGCCATCGCCCGCCAGGACCAGAACATCATCTGCATCTCCAACCTCAGATTCAGCACACAGGGTGGCGTGGCCGGTACCAAGCTGCGCCGTCTGCTCGGCGAAAGAGACGCCTTCACGGTCAGCCATGGCTTCACGGACAAGTTCTTGGCCATATCCCACAACCAGAACAATTCTCTTTACCCCGGCGTCCTCGGCAGCATCAACCACCCAATCAAGAATGGGGCGACCAGCGACCAGATGCATCACCTTGGGGAGATCGGAGTCCATCCGTGTGCCCTTTCCTGCGGCCAGAATGACAGCAGCCGACACACGGTCGGAGTAGACGGAGGCATGGGTTGCTGTGATAGGAGTCTGCATCCAGGAAGGGTCGATGACGATGAGGTCCGGCTTCCGGCAATTGGCCCGCCAAGATTCGAACTTGGACAAGCAGTACCAAAAACTGCTGTGCTACCGTTACACCACGGGCCAGTTGCCGGAGGTCGGAACCTCTATGTCACCCCGTCGGGCGATGATCTTGACGGGTTCGTTCGTGCGTCCACGAAAGATCCGATGGGTACCCGGAAGAATCCGGGGCGGCCCCACCGGTCAAGACCGGATGCGAACCGCGGCGAAAAGAGCTGGAACGTTCGCGTTGCCGCGATGGAACGCCCCATGTGGTGCAGACAGATGAGTGCCCTCACCACGGCTCAGAGAAGTGAATCATTGTAGACGGTCCGAAGAAACCGTCAACCCAGAGCGTGTCAGACTGCTCCAGAGAATGCAGGGGCGGGAGACTCTTGGGCACCGAATGGCTCTGAATCGGCCTGAAGGCTGGTGACGGCCGAACTCTGCAAATACTTCGATACATAATCCAAAATGGACGAACATTCGGGGATATCCGGGTTACTAGTCGGCCCCATTGGGTCAAATCGCATGCCCTCGAAGCGCTTGCAAGCTTCTGAAGTGGGCAAGCCAAACTGCAGACACAAACTGAAGGCCCGACAGAACCCCTGGATCAACCCAGACAGAGTGGAACCTTCCTTGGCCATCTTGATGAAGATTTCCCCAACACTGCCATCGTCAAAAAGCCCGAGCGTCAGATAGCCCTCATGGCCGTTGATGGAAAACTTGTGGGTGATGCTCTCACGGGTACTTGACAAGGTTCGGCGGTTGTTCAAACTGGTCATTGGGGCTCCGGACTGGGGACTTATTGGACTATGTCGGTCAACCGATGCTTGGGCGCTCACCCAAGGGCAGAGAAATGTACCCAAACCTCAGCAATGAGGAGTCCACACGAAAGTCCGAGGAGCAACCCGGCCCAAATCGACCGAGCAGACGTCGCAAAAGGGATCCCTGAGGCCGCAATTGCAGCCAGAAGCATGACCATGGGGACCGCTTCCAGGGAGGCCATGTCCGAAGGGGTCAACCATGCCGCCATCAACATTGAGCAGGCCACCAAACTCTCGGGCGGGACAACTGGCTGCTGGCGGGCCAAGTCCGCCGCCATCAGCAAGCCAAAACTTGACAGAAGGACCGGATCGTTGCCTCCGGAGACAATCAACAAGCTCGCAACCACGACTGGAACCCACCACGCCCCAACACGTTCGGATTGATTCAGTCGCCGCAGAACAACAAAGGGCAAAAGCACGATGGCCGCCCTCCCCCCAAAGGCGGCTCCCAGCCCCAGAGCCAACAGCAGACCCCCGATGCTCACACGGCATCCTCCGGCGGGACCAAGTGCTTGCAAAGCGTTCGGACGACCTGAGATGCATCGGCAACACGCTTCGCGGGTCGATACCAAACTTCTTTATGACCACCATGCTTGGCATCAACAAGACGGAGGGCCCCCGGCGCTTTTAACAACTTGTCTCGCAAGTCTTCGGGGCGCGTTGAGGTAAAAACAACATCTTGGCCATCCCGAGCGACGGCTGAAACGTTGGCCTGAGCGGCAGCCACTCTGATCATGGCCAAGTCAAAGAGCAATTTGGTCCTCCTAGGCAACTTTCCGTAGGCCGACGACAGATCCCTGCACAAGTCCCGCAGAGCATCTGAGGAATCGGACCGAGCGATGCGACGGTACACGTCAAGGCGGCGAGAGTCGACCGGAATCCAGGCGACTGGTATCCCACCGCGAATCCCCAAATCAACAGATGTTGAAAGGTGATCCACACTGATCTCTTGACGAAGTTCTGACACGGCTTGTTCCAGTAACTGGCAATACATCTCGTAGCCAACCGTCAAAATGTGACCGCTTTGCTCTGGACCGAGGAGGTTGCCAGCTCCGCGAATTTCAAGGTCACGCATGGCGATTCGGAAGCCGGCGCCAAGCATGGAATACCGCTCCAATGTGCGAAGTCGCTCAAGAGCGGTTGGATCTTCAACCCCATTTTCCGGAAGCATCAAATAACAAAAAGCCCGTTCACGAGAACGACCCACCCGGCCTCGCAACTGGTGAAGCTGGGCGAGGCCAAAACGATTGGCGTTGCGAATGATCATCGTGTTCGCACGAGGGACATCGAGTCCGTTTTCAACAATAGTTGTAGAAACCAGAACGTCAGACTTCCCTTGTACGAAGGAACGCATGACAGAGTCCAGGGCGCTGGCGGCCATTTGGCCATGGCCAACGGCAACCGAGACATTAGGGACAAGAGACGAGATCTCGTTGGCCACGTCTTCGATGTCCTGGACACGGTTGTGCAAGACATATACCTGCCCCCCACGATCCACCTCTCGTTGGATAGCACGCTGGACCCGCCCCACCTGATAAGGGATGACCTCTGTGACCACCGGGCGGCGTTCGACAGGTGGCGTTGTCAAAGTACTGATGTCACGGAGTTCCATCATCGACATGTGCAGGGTGCGAGGTATGGGCGTTGCCGTTAGGACCAAGACGTCTGCCAACGCTCGAATTTCGAGAAGACGCTGCTTGTGCTCGACACCAAACCTCTGTTCCTCGTCAATGATGACCAAGCCTAAATCTGAAAAAGACACGTCCTTGGAAAGCAACCGATGGGTTCCGACCAAAACATCAACCTCACCCTTTGCCGTAGATTTCAGGACCCCTTGAGCCTCTTCGCGGGTTCGCAGCCGGCTCAAACCTTCGACGCGAAAAGGGAATCCGGCAAAGCGTTCTCGGAATGATCGCAAATGCTGCTCCGCAAGCACCGTGGTAGGGACCAGCACCGCAACCTGTCGCCCCGACTCCACGGCCTTGAAAGCCGCCCGCAACGCCACTTCGGTTTTGCCAAACCCAACATCCCCGCAGACGAGACGATCCATGGGACGGGATTTGGCCATGTCACGTTTGACTGCCTCGATAGCCGAAAGCTGATCCTCGGTCTCGGCAAATGGGAATCCGGCCTCAAATTCATGCTGCCATTCTGTATCGCTGGGGTAGGAAATGCCGGGTGTGCTCTCCCGCACAGCTTGGACTCGAATCAATTCTGCGGCCAAGTCCCGGACGGCGTCTTTCACCTTCCCTTTCTTTTTTTTCCAGCGACCGCCGCCGTATGAGGACAGTTCCGGAGCAGACCGACCCCCAATGAATTTCTGCACCAACTCGGCTTTCACCGCCGGCACAGCCAGCCGAGTCCCCCCGGAAAAAAGTAAAATTAGAAACTCTTCCTCATCGTCTCCCTCACGACGCAACTCAAGACCGAGATATTGCGCAATGCCGTGCTCGCGGTGCACCACGTAGTCGCCGGATTCCATTTCGACAAACGCGTCCAATGACCGGGCGGAGCCGAGTCCGACCGATCGCGCGGGGCGTTGCCACCGGCCAAGCAGCTCATGCCAAGGCACATGGATCTGAATCTCTCGCGATGTGGCCACAAAGCCACGCTCCAAACGCAATGATTGCACCTGTATTTCGAAGTGAGGACTGGAGGAAACGGCACCATCAACCACCCGTTGAGCGCGAGATATCTCGCCGGGATCCTCCACGTACACCGTGACTCGAGCGTCTGGAAACTGGTTCCGAAGGTAAGACAGCGCATCGGATGGGTCAGTGGGCAACTCAGGGAGAGCGGCCGTCGGCCATTCCAGTTGCTGCTCCGCAGTCCCAGCACTTTGAGAAATCTCCAGTTGCAATGCGCTTCGCTCCAGGATGGCCTCCAACACTCGGGGTGGCCCATGGACGCTTCGAATCGCTGAGCGGTCAAAGGCACTTCGGCCCCGTTCCACCAAATCGAGAGGCTCAAGAAGGATTGATGTGACAGGACTCGAGAGGAAGTCCACCAAGTGTCCTTGAGGATCCCGCGTCAGAACCTCGGGAGGCGCAAGGAGCAGTGAAGTAGAACCGCGGCGTTCCGCTGAGGCCATGGAGTCCAGGTCAATACCTCGAATGCTCTCCAGTTCGTCTCCAAAAAAATCCAGACGAAACGGAGGTTCCCCACTGGCCGGAAAAATATCGACCACATCACCACGAAGGGCAAAATCGCCCGGTTCAGAAACGATGGCGGTTCGGTGGTAGCCGGCTTGTGCCAACCTTTGCACCAAATCACCTGGCTCGCAACGCCCACGTTCGTGCAGTGGGATCAACCACTGATGGGCCTCTTCAAACGTCAGTGAGCCCTGCATCAAAGCTGACATACTTGCGGCGACGAGCATGGGGCCACCTTCAGAAGCACGGCGTATGGTCTCAAGACGACGGTTTAGGGCAGGAGCATTGGGAAGCACATCCGTAGCGATCGGGTCAAGAGGAGCAAAATGGGAGGCTTGAGCCCCCAAAGAACGCCAAATGGCGAAGGCTTCCTCAGCATCGTCATGGTGGGCTGTCAGCAGAAGGATCGTGGTGTTGGAGGACCGAAACAGGAATTCCGCCAACAGTGCGGCCGTGGTCACACCACAGCCACCAATCAAACCGACAGTTCCGGAATCAGGAATTTTCGGATTCCCGTCAAAAAGCTCTAGAGGATTGGTTCGGACTTCGGACTGGGTCACGCACCTTCACCGCGTTTGGGGAGTTGCACCGAGCCGAGCGGCTTGCTGAATTTGGACCGCAACTTCGACCAATGGGCCAGCACGGGACGAGCTTCGCCCTGGGCGTCAACCATGCCTCCGTGCTCAACCAAAGATCTGGGGTGGTCGTACAAATCGGACCAGATGACGGATTGAACGTAACGACGGGACAAGCACAGTTGGGCGGTCAGCGAAGCGTATTTGGCTTGCCCGAGTCCATCCTTGCCTCCAGCACGGCCGATAGTGACCACCACCGGCTTGTCAATCGACAATAAGCGGTCAAGGAGGCAGGCATTGTCAAAGAGCGTCCGAACGGCCTCTCCTTGATGGCGGCCCCCGGCCAGCATTCGGACGCCGATGGCATCACATTCGACACCGTTTTGGCCCAGCCTTTTGACGAAGTCAAAGGGGTCAAGCCCATACTCCGCGGCATGTTCACCCCAAGGCTCGCGGACTTCGATCATGATTTTGGCGTCGCGCCGATATTGACGCACCAAGAGACGAAGCATGCGCGCCAAGTCGACCGATTCTTCTGGAGACAGAAGTGGCCCACGCGAGGCATTCAACCCTGAACCGATGTTCCAAAAAGTGCAGTAACGTCCGAATCGCGCCACAACTTGCTCTGCAAAGTCATAGACGCGGTCCCGAAAAGACTTGAAGTCCAGAGGAACATGTCCAGGGAGAACGCCCGGACGCATGGCCAACAATGGGCCAACCATAAAAGGACGACCCTGTTCTGAAGCCCACAGAATTTTGCCTTCAATCGAGGTGAAGTCAAAGGTGCCGGGTTCGGGCTCGCACACTGCCCAATCAATGGGGATAGTCAGCATGCCAAATTGCTCGCCGAGAAGTTTCCGCAATCCGGGTGAATCAACGGGCCCGTCATAACGGACTCCGAATGTTGATGGGGAGGCTGGGTGGTTGCCAAAACGACGGTGAAGAAGGATCTGGGCGTGGGCCAAGGTCAGCTGGTCGCAAGCGTCGACAGATTTTCTTAAACCATCTCGCCCCAATCGAATGCTCTCAGCGGAATCGGAAGCAACAAGAGATTCCACCAAATCATGTCGTGCCGCTTCAAATTCAACATGGGCTGGGTGGTCAAGGGACAAGTCAAACATCTGCCACTCTTCGCTCTTGTGAAAAAAGCGTCGTATGCGATCTCGAGCCAACTCTTGCACCAATGGGTAAGGCGTCGTGCGTTCGGGAAGCAAGCATGTGGTTAGGGGCAGCCGCCGCCCAATGTCGTATTCCACCTCGGTCGCGACGGTGTGGGCCACCTTCTTTCGGAGGTCGAGAATGTCACCCGACAGGCGTGATTCTGCTTCCAATGCACGGCCCTGATGGTCCAGAAGCCTTGCGGAAGCCGAATGAACGGCTGGGTCATGACTCGTGTCGAACTTCGGCACGTGGAGAGTGTCGCCTCCCCTGCGCCAGAGAGCAAGCGGACATACCATGGTCTGCGAAATGAGCAGCACCAACACCCAAACCGCCGTCAAATCGACCGACCTCCCCTATCCCGGACGCCGCCAAGGAAAAGTCCGCGACGTGTACCCCATTCCAGCCGGTGACGGGGAAGCCAAACGCCTGCTGATTGTGGCCAGCGACCGAGTGAGCGC
>CALDQF010000015.1 GCA_937911845.1 uncultured Phycisphaera sp.
GCTGAACAGCGTCGGAACAATTTGCCTTGCTGCGTTCGTTGCCCCAGAGTATCGAGCACGCGAAGCGGCGAAGGAATTGATCGGCAATGACCGCTTTTTACTTGTGCACTTAAGTACGCCACTTGAGGTTTGTAAAGAACGTGATGCCAGTGGCCTCTATGAACGGCATCAAGATGGGCTGCATGCATCGATTCCAGGTGTAACCCAGCCTTACGAAAGTCCGAGCAATGCAGATTTGAAAATTGACACATCCATGACCTCAATAACTGATGCCGGAGAACAAGTCATTTCGCTTCTGATGTCCCACAACATTATTGATTGATTCGGGAATCACCAAAATCTCAGGCAAGGGCTCTTGCAGAACAGAGCGAAGTAGCTCGGCAGTGTGAAATCTAGGGACAGATTGGAGCCTCAGGTTCAATCCGCAGATAACACCGGTAAGGCTCCAACCAAATTTCGATGACCTTTTGTGAATGCGGTGTCATTGGGAACCAGATCTCACAGAGGTCTTGGCAAGATTATTAGTGAGAAAGACTTTTCGACAACGGAGCGTGTACGCCCCAGCAACTGAAAGGTAAAAGCCGATCTGAGCTGGGATTGGTAAGCCGATATATCCCGCCAAGCAAGCGGCGAGAGCCGCAGCAGCAAGCATGAGAAAATCCACGATGAGACTTCTTCTCATAAACCACCCCAGATCAGTGATGACTTCTTTCAAGCGGCGAGGCGTCAAACCATAAGCATTCACGGCAGTAATGAGAGAAAGAGTGACCGCAAAAGATCGGAGGGGGACAACTTGAAAGAAAACATGCGAGGCGACAACCGTAGTAATAAAAAGCAAGGTTGAAACAACTGATGGCATCACGATTCGATGAACATGACCCAATCCGTAAAAAACTCTCTGGAAAGCTTCCAAACCGGATCGTGCCAATTCAAACAAAAGGAGCCAGCGCATAATTTCTACGACCTGAACAATCAGGCTTGAAGACACATCCGCTCGGAGTCCAATCCAAAGATTGATCAAGTGCTCAGACCAGATTCCGAGAAGGACGGAAATGAAGAGCGTTGCTAGCTGTTGGGCACGAAGCGTCGTTCGAATAATGGACTCAACTTCAGACTTTTTAGCGCGGACCACAACCGCATCTATTCCAGCACTAATCGCTCTTGAAAACGCCCTCGAGTATCCAGCGGCCCGGATGGCGTATTGATAAGGAATCGTCCCAGAAAGACCGAATGTCATGTTCACGACAATGGCCAAGAGTTGAGTGGTCAAGTTTAAGTAGGCGAGAACGAGACTATTCGAAGATAGGCTGGGAAGCATTTGAACCATGCAGTCTCTACTCAATCGCCCCAGACGAGGCACAAGCAACGGGTTACGCACGCAACCCCAAATGATCAACAACGCGGTCCCTAGAGTCTCAACAATGAAGCCATTGAAGACGAAACTATGGAGAGTCTCCCATCCAGCAACAGAGGTATCGGTGAGGAAGAAAGCGATCAGCGGAGCACATTGCCTAAGCAGTAACACCAAGTTCCATGCACCGAACCATTGTTGAACCGCAAACATGGCTACGAATGGTGAAGTGAGCGTGGCGAATGCCAAACCGGCGGTAAGAGTCCAAGCAACTTGCGCTGCCGCATCTGTATCGCCATCAACAACATCAAGATACGGAATAAGAAATTCCGTCAGTAGAAAAGTGACCAAGAGAACAACCAAGGATGCCGCGGCCGTGATCCCGAAGCCACTCGCAAATGTTCTGAAGAACCGACTCTCGCCTTCCTGGAATGCAACGCCAAATTCCCGTGTAAACGAGGAATTGCAGATTGAATTCAAAAAGCCCACGAGGCCCATTTGCGATGCAATCAGCATCCAAGAGGCAGTGAATGCCGTTCCAAAAGCATCAGTCACGAGAACAACGAGAGCAATTCCAGAGAGGAACCCTGCTCCGATCCGTCCAAGATTAAAAAGGATACGATTCATCTTAAAGTCATGGAGCTTATGAAAAAGTGCACGCAGAAGAACTAATACCTAGGTTTCTTATTATCGGCGGCATGAAATGCGCGACCACAACACTTTTCCGGGATCTTCAATTCTGTCCACAAGTTTATATCCCTGTCTGCAAAGAGCCTGAGATTTTGAGCCGTGCCGAATTCGATCCAAAAGAAGCGGCTCATGAGTACAAAAGAATCAACAAACTTGCCCCCAAAGAGTCAGTCGTAGGGGATGCGAGTACGGCTTACTCAAAATGGCCCACGCACGAACAGGTCCCTGTGAGAGCCATGAATCTTCTAGGCCCAGATCTCAAAATCATTTACTTAATCCGAGACCCCTTTGAGAGGACTCTCAGTCACTTCCGGCATTACCGATCGAAACCAGAGTCTCCCCAGATCTCTTTTTCACAGTTCTTGAAGAGTTTTCCAGAGGCCATTGACTATTCCTGTTATGGATTACAACTCCAGCGGTGGATGGATGTATTTTGCCCAGAGAATTTTCTCATCATTCCAGTCCGACAATACCAGTCAGATCGGAGCCTTTGGGTTTCACGCGTGTGTGAACACATCGATGTCCCCGCCCCGAGTGCTCTGCCCATTGAAGACAAGATTTTCAATCAAAGTGACGGCCGACCTGTATCAACTGGCCTTGCCAAAATTGTCCTGAGCAGCTCTCTGTACCAAAGGTTTATCCGTCCCCGGATTTCGGCCAACGTAAGAGATTTCGGAAAACGATTCTTGAAGAAGACTCCAGCGGCGAAAGGCTCTTTTTCAAAAGAAGAGCAA
>CALDQF010000016.1 GCA_937911845.1 uncultured Phycisphaera sp.
TCAACCGATTCGTCACCATTCATGTCGAACTCGGCGCGGCCCAAAGACCCCAAGAAGGCAATCACATCTGTTTTGTCTTGCGAAGACAACGCGTCGTATGCCTGAGCTGAGTCCACCCCTTCGCTCAAGAGGGCGTTGTGCTCCGCAATCGCGTCGGTGATCAAATCAGTAAACGTTCCCTCTGAAATGCGTCCATCGTGCCACATTGGCCGTCGGGTGCGAAGGCCCCAAAGAGGTGGCGTCCGCATCTCGTACTGCCCGGCCCCTGCCTGGGCTATGAAGTCCGAAGCCAAGCCCATGTTGTGCAGCAAGAAGTTGGAGTAGGGACGAATCGTTTTGTTCCGAAGGAAGGGCTCCAAGGACGGATCGTTGGCTGTGGTGAACGATGCGTTGTGGCACTGGGCACAGCCCACTTGGTTGAACAGTTGCTCTCCCCGCATGCCTGAGCGTGGCGTCTGAGGGGGTGCCGCGAGGAACCTCTGAAAATCAGACACACGATCAATGAAGTGAAACCCTTCGGCATCGGGACCATCCTCTGGGTCAGGAACAGTGTCGCACTCCGAGATGGCCGGGGGCAAAATGCCGTTGGGATCGTTTTCGGTGGGAATCAGCCGGTTGGTCAATCCCATTTCTTCTCGGGCCGCGTCACCGCTGAAGGAAAGAATGGTGGCCAGTTGACTCTTCCAGCCAAAGCGACCCACTCGGGTGGTGGTCGGATCTTCAAGCAGAGGAACGTTGTTGGCCCGCCCGCTCACGCCGGGACCACTGGACTCCAGGGCCAAGAGGTCAGCATCGGCGATGGCTTCGACCAAGCCGTACCCCAACATGCCAATGGTGAGTCGGTCGGCCACGATATTTGCCATGGGTGGCAACTCTTCAGCGCAGGCCAAGTCAATGCCAGAAACTTGCAGAAGGGAGCCGCCGTACTCCTCAAGTTCGATGAAGCCCTCTTTCTTGTCTTCCATACCGAAGCGAATCACGGTTTGACTGCCATGGCCACCGACCGGGTTGTTGTGACAGTTGGCGCAGGACTGTTTGTTGAAGATTGGCCCCAAGCCATCCTCGGCGATCAAGGATGTGTTGTAGAGCTGGGCCCCGGC
>CALDQF010000017.1 GCA_937911845.1 uncultured Phycisphaera sp.
GGCCAAGAGCCTGGCCGATGCCGCCAAACATGCCGCGTTCTGCCGAGATGTGCTGATTCCTGCCATGGAAGCCGTGCGAGCAACCGCGGACAACCTCGAAGGCACCATGCCAACGGAACTCTGGCCAATGCCAAGCTACGCGACCATGCTCTTTGAGCGTTGATCAATCAAAATGGGGCCCAGAACCGGCGATCTTGAGGTCGCCGGTTCCCCTTCCCCCCCGCCCCCGCTACTATTTCCGTTTCCCCTTTCGGGAAAACGGAGCACGCCCAATATGTCCGAATCCGACTTTGTTGTTGCTGTTGAAGATGCTGGCCCAGCCCGCAAGCACGTGAAGATCACCCTTCCCGCGGAAAAGGTGTCCTCACGCCTTGGCGATGCGTTGGGAGATCTTGCGGCCAACGCCACCATCCCTGGCTTCCGACGGGGGCACGCCCCAGCCAAGTTGCTGGAGAAGCGCTTCGGCGGCGATCTTCGCAAAGAAACCCGCGATCGACTCATCCAAGAAGGATTCCAAGAAGCCGTTGGCGGTCATGGCCTGCGACCTGTTGGTGATCCCATGCCCGTGGGCTCCATGGCGGACTTGGAAGTCAAAGATGGCGAGGACTTCAGCTTCGAACTCGAAATCGAAGTGATCCCAGATTTCGAACTCCCCGAAACCAAAGGCTTCAAGATTGACCGTCCCGTAATGGAAGTCAGCGACGAGCACGTCGACGGTGAAATCGAACGGCAATGCATCCAAGCAGGTACCGTGCTTGATGTCGAAGACGTCAAAGTTGGAGACCGCCTCCTCGGGAATGGTCACGCCACCAAGGAAGGCGATGAAGAGCCTTTCTTCACCCACGACAACATCGACGTCATCGTGCCCGATGCCGAGAAGGACGACGGCCGTGGACACGTGCTCGGCCTTCGTATTGATGGACTCGCCGGCATGCTCGACGGTGTCGGCATCGACTCCGAACTGACCATTGATGCGGTAGGCCCCGAGCACCACGAACTCGAACACATCCGCGGCAAAAAGCTCACCATCAGCATGACGGTCCACAAGATCCAGCGGATCGAATCTGCCGAAGTCAGCGATGTCTATCCTCGGTACGGATTCCCCGACGAAGAAACCTTCCGCAGCGAAGTCCGGAGAGCCCTCGACGACCGCTTGCAAGGTGAACAGCACAACGCCATGCGTGAGCAGGCCGCCAAGCATTTGGCTGAATCCGTCGACTTTGAGCTTCCCGAGCGCTTGACTGAACAACAGTCAACTCGCCTGATCGAACGAGAGCGAATGAACCTGCTCCAACGTGGCGCGCTCACCAACGACGAAATCGAAGGCCAGCTGGCTGACCTTCGCGACGCCGCCACCGACGAGACCCGCCGTCGTCTGAAGCTCTCGTTCTTGCTGGCCCGCTTGGCCGAATCCAAGGAAGTCCAAGTCACTGAAGGTGAGTTGAACAGCCGGATCCACCAAATGGCAGCTTCCCAAGGCATGCGGCCGGAGCAGGTCAAAGGGGAACTGGAGAAATCTGGTGGCATGCAGAACCTGGCCATGCAGGTGCGCGAGCAGAAAGTCCTTGATGGCATCGTGGACGAAGCCGAGCTCACCGACATCAGCGCTGAAGAGTGGAACGCTCGGACGGCTGCTGATAAGGCGTGAACCAGACCAGTCCCGCCGATGTGCTGATGCCTCTGGCCATCTTGGCCGGTGTGGCCATCGTCGGTGCGGTCATTTTGACTTGGGTTAGGCGGAAGCTTCGGGCCCCCACTGCGGGGGTTGACGGCTCTTCAGAACTTCTGAGCAACCCGAATCTCAGACTGGATGCGGAAACCCGTCAAAAAATAGCGCGTGCCGCGGCAAACCGAGCTCTGGGCGGCGCAGACGAATCGACCGGAAAAGTCGTCACCACCCGCTGTCCTCAGTGCGCTGGGGTCCGTCCAATCGGTCAGCCGTGTCCGTGGTGTCAGGAATCCACAGAAACGAGTTGAGCCGACGGGGAAAAGTCGCCGATGGCATGAGGATAAAAGTCATACTTTGTCGGCGACCTACACTGACCTTGCCCCAAAGAGGCTGATTTCTAGGACCCCCCCGAATGCCCACC
>CALDQF010000018.1 GCA_937911845.1 uncultured Phycisphaera sp.
GACGGGGCCGGCGGCCGCAACCGAACTCAGGGCGGCGGAGAAGAACAGAACTGGAGAAGTGATGGATGACATGGTGATTTTCCTTTGCTGGGTTGGTGATTGATTCATGCCCCTGGTGGGCTCAAAAGACACGGCGAAGAAGCTTGGGATCTTCCGCCAGCTTTTCCAAAAAAAGACAAAGGCCTCCCCGATGGGGAGGCCTTTGAAAGGAGTGGGAGGGATGGGTCAATCAAGGGCCCCAGTTGTTCAGAACACTAAGGATGTCAGCAAAATTCACTTTGCCATCACCATCAGCATCGCCCGCAACCATGGCCGCCGCCAAGGGGTACTCGAAGCAAACATCATCAAGCCACAATTCTTGGCCCGCGACCATCAAGCGATCAATGTCTCCAATGACTTCGAGATGGCCAACAAAGCCACCCGGAACGCCGCCTTCCATCACATTGATGGTGATGGGGCCCAAGCTGGTCATGAAGGATGATCCAGACAACGGGCCAAAATTGTTCCACATCGACGGTGTAATGGGGAATCCATTCACCTCCAAGTAGTTCGCCCCGCCCATGTAGGCGTATTTGAAGCTGGCCTTCGTCGCCAAGCCAAATCCTGAGGAAGGGGCCAAAAACTCTGCGGCAACGTTGTTGGTCCACAGGCGATTTCCGCTGCCCATTGAAGCCGGGACAGTCGTCACCAGTTCACCTTGGAAGGCGGTGCCCATGGGGTGCGGAGCGATCAAGACGTCAATGTTGTTTGTGACAAAATTGCTGACTGGAGCGTAGATCGAGCCGGAAGGCAAATCTTCAAAGTCGATGCAGGAGATGATGCTGGTCGACGCGGAAGAAGCAGAAGTGATCAAAGAGAAAGAAGCGAGAGCGATGGTTGGGATGGTTGGGATGGTTCTCATGGCAGAAGTCCTTGTGTTGGGGTGTTGAGCTGGTCAATTCCAATTCGGGCTCATCCAACACGGCGTAAAAGCGTGAAACCATCCGCCAAGATCTTTTCAAAAAAAAAGCCTCCCGAAGGAGGCGTTGGTTGCATCAAGATGAATGTGATCTTTGGCTCTACTCGAGCGCGGCCACGCCCGAAATGATCTCGGTCAGTTCGGTCGTGATCTGTCCCTGTCGGGCACGGTTGAAGTCTCGAGACAATGTCTTGCGGAGGTCTCGGGCGTTTTCTGTCGCCGCCTTCATGGCAATCATTCGCATGATTTGCTCAGAGACCGCACCATCGTTCACACACTGGAACAGCCGGCTTTTGACGGCCAAAGGAATCAAATCGGCCAGCAATTCCGAGGGCTGCGGAGAAAATTCACATCCTGCGTTCCCGCTGGATGCTTCTTCACTGATCGCTTCAGCTTCCAAAGGAAGGACCTGAACAATTTCAGGATTTTGCCGAGCGTTTGACACAAACTTCATGAAGGCCACACGAACCGCATCAAACTCCCCCGCGGCGAATCGATCCATATATCCGGAAGCAATGGCTTCCACTGCTTCGTAGGCCGGCTTGTCGCCCAGTTCATACCGGCTGGCAATCTCGGTGCCTTGGAATTGGAAGAAGCCAACGGCTTTCTTACCGACCGTTTCCACCACCGTTTCCACGCCGGCCGCTTTTTGTTCACGCAAATGTCGAGCTGCAACCCGAAGCACGTTGGCGTTGTAGGCACCACAAAGGCCACGATCGGAACTGACCACCAACAACAGCTCCCGCTTCCGCGGAGGGGTTGGGGCATTCAACAGCGGGGAACCTGACTCTTCGGAAGAAACCGTCGAGGCCAGTTCGGCCACCATGTCCGAAAGGGTTTCGGTGTACGGCTTGCTTGCCGAAGCTCTTTGCAGGGCCGCGGTGAACTTTGCCGTGGCAATCATTTGCATGGTCTTGGTGATGCGGGCAATCGTGCCGACTGCCGTCATCCGACGCTTGATTTCACGGGTACGGGCCATGGGGCTAACAGTATAGATCCGAGTGGCGTTGGAAGCAGCCCTCAGTTCAACCCGAGACCACCAATCCATCGTGGGCTAGAGCGATGCCGGAGGGAAAACTGGCCTCCAAAGCCGCGTGACAGACGTCGTGACTCATGTGAATAAACCACGTCTGCTTGGCTCCGACCTTTTCGGCCACGGCCAGAGATTCATCCAGACAAAAGTGGGTGGGGTGGCTGCGGGGCCGCAGCATGTCCAAAAAGAGGTGCCGGAGCCCCTCCAGACGGGGCCAAGATTCCGGCGGGATGGCCGAACAATCGGTGCACCATGCGAATGGGAAAGGGCCTGGCAAGTCGTTCAAAGTCGCTCCAGCGTCATTCACCGCGTCAAATCGCCAGCCCAAGATGGGCATCTTCCCATGCAACAAGCGGATCGGGGTGGCTCGAATCCCCATCCGCGAAACCGAGCCATCGGTGGTGACCCGGTGGGTCCGAACATGGGCAACAAAGGATGGATTGAGGTTTTTGGCCGCATCGAAAATGTGGCGATAGACCCGGTGGATGGCATCCAGCGTGCGTTCTTCGGCGAAGAGGTCAATTGGCTCTTGCATCAAAGCATTGAATCGCCGAACTTCATCCAATCCATAAATGTGATCCACGTGATGATGGGTGACAAAAATGCCGTCGCACCGTCGCAAGCCCGCACGCAACGCTTGATACCGTAAATCGGGCCCGCAATCGATCAGCATTTCACGGAAATGCCCGTCCGGGTCCTTAAATCGCAAGGCCGCGGAGGTACGAAGGCGCTTGTCTCGGGGGTCGCTGCTGGTGCACACCGAGCAATCGCAACCCAGAACAGGTACCCCCGAACTCGTGCCGGTACCCAACAAAATCACCGAAGCTTCGCTCAAAGGCATGACGGGCCCTCGGCGACCAACCCAAAGCGTGACTGAATGGCATGGACCGTGCCCGCCACATCGCTGGCCTCCAAAACACCACGGCAAATCGCAACCCCTGCTACTCCGTGTTCACAGAGCACGTCGATGTTCTGGAGGTCAACTCCTCCGATGGCCAAGTGCGGGATCCCCGCAGAGGCAACCGTGCCCGCGGCCGCGGGACCAACTGGTGGTTTGTCCTTGGTGGCACTGACGAACATGGGACCGACACCGACCAGATCCGCGCCCTCAGCGAGGGCCTGCTGGGCTTCAGCCAACCCAGAAGTGCTCCGGCCAATCTGGACATCACGCCCCAGAAGATGTCGAGCCGCCAAAGTGGGGAGATCTTCCCGGCCGAGATGAACATCCAATCCCAGCGTGGCGGCCACGGCCACGCGATCGTTGATGACCAACCGCGTCGAAGACGGCAACTTTGATCGAACCACTTCGGCATGCCGCAGCAGTTCCCCATCCGAACATGATTTTTCACGGATTTGCACCATGTCCACGCCCCCTTCAGCCAGGGCATCCACGACCCGAGTCCAATCACCCTCTGGGCACAATTCACGCGTCAGCAACACACACAATCGCGGCTGGATCAGTGGTTTTCGCGCCCCCAAACGCAATCGAAGGTCACGGTCCAGGTCATACCAACCATGTCGAATGGCCTGAATACCTGTCGAAAAAGCTGGGGATACGGTCGCACCAACCTCTTCCAAGACCCGCAATGACTCCCCAACCCGCCCCGCGGCCGCAGCCGCGACATCCGAAAGGTCCCGACGTAGTCCGGCCGCGACTTCTGGTGCCATACCTGGATCGGTCGCTGCACTTCGTTGGGGAAGCAGATCGGGCAATTGTGCTTCACCCAGCTCACCCAGACGACGGCGACGGGTGCGAAAGGACTCGGCGAGATCCGTGTCTTCGAGGATCAACCTCGCCAGCTCTTCTAAAGTGCGCAACCCCTCCCGGGCCCGGTTGAGATTGGCATCCAAGAGTCGTTCGGCGCGCACGATGGAGCATAGCCCGCCTTGGTGGTGTGAATCTGCCGTCTTGCCCGATGTAGGGCCTTGGAGGCCCATGTGTACGAACAATTTAAAATTCAGCGAACCAGCCGCGCCAGTCAAGCCCGAGAGGTCATTCTGCTCGCGGAAGATGCCTCGAAAGACCGACTGACCGGAGGAGTGGCCAGTGCCGTTCGTGAAGCGCGGGCGACCGGAGCCTTCAAGGGCAAAGCAGGCGAAGTGGTGGTTTGGACCGAAGGCATGCTGTTGGTGGGCCTAGGCAACGAAGACCAAACCACGGCGGAGCGATTTCGAGCCGCCGGTGCCGCCCTCGTGACCAAAGCGTTTGCATTGCAACTCAGCGCCGTCCGAATCCACGCGGCCCATGCCTTGCGGGCCAACGAATCTGAAGATGCAGGGCGAGCTTTTGGGGAGGGACTTGGACTGGCGGCGTGGCGACCGGATGCCCACGACGGCACCGCCACCAAACGAGAGCCTTCCCGACGCGGGTTGAGGCTCGACCCCGATGACGCCGGATTCCGAGAAGGCCTCGACGACGGCCTGCTCGCAGCGGAGTGCGTGAACGAAGCACGACGCCTCGCGGCCAGTCCTCCGAACGAATGTAATCCTGCGTGGTTTGCCAGTGAAGCCAAACGGTTGGCGAAAGCTGTTGGGCTCAAAGTCAAAGTCGTGACCGCTCGCCAAGCAGAAAACCTTGGCATGGGTGGTTTGGTAGGTGTAGGTCAAGGTTCCGAAACACCATCGTGCATGGTGGTTCTGGAGCACGACCATGAGGATGCACCAGAAGATGAACACTTGGTCTTCGTGGGCAAAACCATGACCTATGACTCCGGCGGGTATTCCCTCAAGGTGAACAATGGCATGCTTGGTATGAAGTACGACGGCTGTGGCGGCTTTGGAGTGTTGGGCGCGATGCTGTTGATCGCACAGAGAGACTTGCCCGTTCGAGTCAGCGCTTTGCTGCCGTGTGCAGAAAACATGGTGGATTCCACCGCGTACCGTCCCGACGACATCATCACCATGATGAATGGGGCTACCGTT
>CALDQF010000019.1 GCA_937911845.1 uncultured Phycisphaera sp.
AACGGATCTCAGAGGGCTGGAGGGACGAGCCACTGCTCAGCTCAATGAAGGCCACGGGCACCTCGCCCCGCTTCTCATCGGAGCGGCCAATGACCCCGCACGCTTCAACCTCGGGATGGGATTCCAACACGGATTCGATCTCTCGGGGAAAAACATTTTCTCCACCCACGATCAGCATTTCTTTGATTCGCCCGGTGATCGACAAATACCCGTCGGCATCGAGTTGGCCCATGTCTCCAGTGCGGAACCACCCATCTGAATCCAGAACTTTCGCGGTGGCTTCTGGCATGCCGTGGTAGCCACGCATCACATTGGGGCCCCGAAGGTGGACTTCACCATTATTACCAGCCGGAACGACGACGCCACTGGGGTCAACAATGCGTGTTTCAACTTCCGGTAGGGCTTGGCCGACAGTGCCGAGCCTTGAGGCCCAAGGGAGCGAAATGTGGGCCGCCGGGCTCGTCTCGGTGAGACCGTACCCCTCATGAATCTCAATGCCGAAACGCTCAAGGAATTGTTCGCGAACGGTTGGTGGAAGGGCCTCCCCCCCGCTCACTGCAATTCGGACGGATGAGAACATGTCCTTGGAGGCCTTCCTGTCCCGGGCCAATGCGGCATACATTGAGGGAATCATTACCAAGAACGAAGGTTGATGCTTTCGCAGCAAAGAAAAGACTTTTGCTGGAACAAATTTCGCGGAGTACACCACCCGGCATCCAATGGTCATCGGAAGCAGGGTCAAAACGGTGAAGCCAAACGAATGAAACTGAGGAAGCACACCGAAAATGCAGTCCTTCGGGGTGAATTTTGCCGCCCTCATGGCTTGGCTCACGTTGGCAATGAGGTTGCTATGAGTCAGTTCAACCCCTTTGGGCTTCCCGGAGGTGCCGGAGGTGTACAGCAAGGTGGCCACTTCATCTGGCGTTGGCCGAGTGGGCAAAAAACCGTTCCAAAGACGACGCGGCATGTCTTCCAGGTAGATGGTTTGAACTCCCGGTGGAGGCGGGCCAAACATTTCAACCATGGGGCGAACGGTCACGCAAGCATCGGCCC
>CALDQF010000020.1 GCA_937911845.1 uncultured Phycisphaera sp.
AGCGGGGGAGTCCGCCAAACATGCCTCCGGCGCCGCGGTCGCGGCCGTTCCCACGCACTTCGCCGCGTTGCACGCCTCCGAAGGGTCGGGCCTCGCCCTCACCTTGACCGCCACGGCGGCCTTCAGCCCCGCGTTCTCGTTGGCCGCGCTGACCGCGTTGACCACGTTCTCCACGTTCTCCACGGAATCCGGGGCGATCGCCTCGGGGTTCCTCTTGGGCGAGGGTGGGGGCCGCAAAAAGGGCCGTACAGGCCAACAAAAGTCCGGAACGAAGGTTGGTGCGCATACTGGATTCCTTAAAAAGGTTTCGGGAAAGTCCCGATCCAATCATCGTACGAGACCCCCCCTCGGCTCCATCCCCCAAAAGTTGGGTTATCCGCCTTCGAGGGTCTCGGCGGGGGTGTCCACCCGGTTGGCGAGTCGGGCCAAGCCAGCGTGCTCGGGTGCGGTGAGCTCCGGATCCTCGCCGATTCGGGTGGCGGCCTCTTCGCGGGACTGCTCCAAGAGTTCTTCATCTCCCGGCAGGCGGGCAAATTGGAGCCGGGCCAATCCCGATTGTCGTTCCCCGACCACTTCGCCGGGTCCCCGCAGACGGAGGTCTTCCTCGGCGATCACAAATCCATCGGTGGTGCCCACCACCGCATCAAGCCGGGCTTGGCCATCTTCAGTCGCGGGATCTGCGACCAGCACGCACGTGGAGGCGGCGGCACCGCGCCCCACCCGGCCCCGAAGTTGGTGAAGTTGGGCCAGTCCGAAGCGGTCGGCCCCCAAGATCACCATCAAACTGGCGTTGGGCACATCGACGCCCACTTCGATCACAGTAGTGGCCACCAGCACACGCAGGGTGCCTTCCCGAAAGGCGGCCATGGTGTCGTCACGAGTCGCTCGGTCAAGCCGGCCATGCACCACGCCAAACGGGACATCCCCCAGGGGGCCTTGTTGGAGACGAGGCACCAGTTCTTCCAAGTTGGGATCGCCGCGTTCGCCAGGTTCAATCGCCGGCACCACGATGTACGCCTGTTCGCCCTCTCGGACCCGCTCACCCACCCGGGCCAAGGCGGCGTCCATTTTGCTGGCGTGCATGGCTACGGTGCGGATGGGGGTTCGACCGGGGGGCAGCTCATCCAAAATAGAAACGTCAAGGTCGCCGTAGTGGGTGAGGGCCAGCGATCGGGGGATGGGCGTGGCCGTCATGACCAACAAGTGAGGCGTTCGCACTTCAGCACGGCGCAGGAGCGCGCGTTGACGCACGCCAAACCGGTGCTGTTCGTCCACCACCACCAGGCCCGCAT
>CALDQF010000021.1 GCA_937911845.1 uncultured Phycisphaera sp.
CCGCCGCCGCCGCCGCCGCCGCCACCGCCTCCACCGCCGCCTCCACCAAAGTTTCCGGCAACTGGTTCGCCATGGAAGCAGCCAAAGATCCAGGGGAATCCATCAGGATCTTCGCCAGCATCGATATCTTTCACGGGCCCGTACGCCACAGCGTGGTAGTGCCACCCCAAGACGGGGTCGTAGTGTCCGTTGCAGGCGTCCAATTGGTTTTCTCCGGTCAAGTCTTTGGCCAAAACACCAGCGGACTCCCAAGGGCCAAACACGGGGAACCCGTCGTAGCCGTATCCGATCAGTTCGGAATGACCATTGCTGAGGGTGCCATCAAAGTGGGGGCTCCATTGGTGATAGTGGTAGGAGCCATCTGGACTCGGATGGCCCTTGAAGGTATCCATGCAAATGGTTGAAGGGGCGTCGACGCCACCACCGTCGTACGGGTTGTACAACGCGACTCCGTTGATGGCGAGGCCTACGGGCCCAAGCGTGTTGAGCAAGTCGACCGATGGATTCGGGGTGAACACCGGGTCCATGGGCAACATAATGGTCCGGTTTTGATTGGTCGGGGTATTGGGGTTTTGGCAGGTTGCATCGGGTCCTGAGAATGGACCCATCACATGATCCGCCAAGCCGCTGGTGGAAATAGTCACCATCCGGTTGTCGTAATCGAATTGCACGTCGACATCGGAAGAAAATGGGTGGCACACTCGGTTGAAATCACTCAAGACCAAAATGAGGTCAGGGAAGTTGGTGGTGCCATCTTGATTCGCATCACCATTTGGGGTGTTCCATTGGCTCAGTACAACGGTGACGTCATCGAACCCCACGCTGCCGTTTTCAGAAAGATCGGTGGCACAGCCCAGTCCGTTGGATTGGGCGAGTGCGGGGGCCGCAAAAAGGGCCGTCCATACCGTAAGAAGAACTCTTGAATAAAGATTATTTCTCATGGAGATTTCCTTCAATAGCGCTTTGGAACCGATTTCCTATAAATCACCATACGAGGTGCCCTCAGTTCTTCATCCCTAAAAGACGGGGCCCTCTTCAATTTCTTTCTGGTTTATTCTTTGCGTCGCCAGAAATGCCGAGTTCTTCCACCATCACTAAAAAGGTTTTGGGCTGCTCCAGGAAAGTTGGTTCGGCCACCAGAAACCTTCGGTTTGCCTCCCCAGTCACCCACGTCTCTCGACCGCTCGACCACGCCCGGGAACCCCATGAGGCGTACCTCAAACAATTTGCTCGACTCGGGGCGAGCAGTTTGTTTCTGGGTATGAACCCAGGTCCATGGGGGATGTCGCAGACCGGAGTTCCATTCGGTGAGGTTCGGGCGGTCGTGTCTTTTCTTGGCCTTAAGGGAAGAGTGGTGTCCCCCAAGGATGCCCATCCCAATCGACCGATCGAAGGATTTTCTTGTGCCAAGAGTGAGGTGTCGGGACGCCGGTTTTGGGGGCTCATGCAGGACAAGTTTGGCACCGCCGATGCTTTTGCGGCGTCTCACTTTGTCTGGAATTGGTGCCCAATGGCCTTCATGGAAGAAAGTGGACGCAACCGCACACCAGACAAACTCCCCGCAGACGATCGGGGTGCTTTGACGGCCCCCTGTGACTCATGTTTGCGTGAATTGGTGGAGATCCTCGACGTTCCCCACGTTATTGGGGTAGGGAAGGTCGCGGAGTCCGCGGCGAGAAGGGCCCTTCCGGATGCCGTGCGGGTGACCAGTATTCTTCATCCCTCACCAGCTTCACCGGCGGCCAATCGTGACTGGTCTGGCAAGGTGACCCAGCAGTTGATTGAGCAGGGCGTTTGGTCAGCCTGAAACAAACACGGCCCCGTCGAAGCGGGGCCGTGTGATGAGATCTGTCGATCTATAGATTCGGTCTTGCTTTAGCAGGGGCCGAATGAGGACAGCACGGAGAGCACGTCGCCGAAGGCCACGATGCCGTCACCGTCGACATCTGCGGCAGCGTCATCAGATCCCCAGGCGGACAACGCCGAGAGGACGTCGCCGAAGCCGACGATGCCGTCTCCATTGATGTCTTCCGGACAGTCATTGCCGCCGTCGTTGGGAACCACATCACTCCAAGATCGGCCCAGGCGAACTTCATCGAAGTCCATGTACGCAGGACCGTTGCCTGCTTGGAACCGAATGCGGTTGAAGCCGGGGTTGTTGGCGTCTTCGTAGACGAGGTCGGGCACACCTTCTAAGCAATCTGCAGGATCAACCCACAAAGATGTAGTTGCACCGCCTGTGCCGTCGAAGTCCAATTTCACTACAACAAGTCGAGGCTCATCACTGATGTCAAATGATCCTTGGCCACAAGACTCTGGAACATCACCGCAGCCACCGTCTTGTGAATCAAATCCCCAGTTGCTAGCCCCGCCGGGTTTGCCGATGAAGAGGACTTCGCTGTCTCCATTAAACAAAGAGGCGCCTGCATACCAATCGAAATTGTCGGGTTCGATTGGATTTTCTGGATTCGTCCGGCCGACTACTGAGTAGTAGACGGTTTCAGGTTTACCAGAGGTGCCGTACGAAGAGTCGAGGTAGCGGAACGCACCAGCATTGTTACCACCAGTTTGCCCGGAGCCTCCGAGACCTTCGCTACAACCGGATGCGATGCCTTCATCCACGGTCCGGTTCACGGGGGGAGCGTCGGACCATGCACCTTCGAAGCCGAAACCGCCATCCATGGTACTGCCGATGTCATTTTCAGCGTAGTCAAAGCCCTCATAGGCGATCGAAGGCGTGCCCGTCGTAACTTCTTCAAAACTCAGGCCAATTTTGATTTCGTCATAGTCGGTCAACCAGGTCGCGCCTCCGTTTTGGCCGGCAGCGACCTTGATTTGTTTGAACCCTCCGCCGTAGACAATGCCGCTGAGGGTTGGGTCAGCAGCGGGTTCGCCACCGGACAGCGGTGGAT
>CALDQF010000022.1 GCA_937911845.1 uncultured Phycisphaera sp.
GTATCAATCAGTCGTTGCAGATGCTCTTGGTACACCGAAAGACGCTGGGATTGGAAGTAGGGACCATGGTCTCCCCCGCCAAAGCCTTCATCTTCGGGACCTTCATCCCATCCGATCCCCAACCACCGCAAATCTCGGAGGAAGCCCAGACTTGCCGCATCACTGGAGCGTTTCTGGTCCGTGTCTTCGATCCGCAGCAAAAAAACACCGTTGTGCTTCCGGGCCAAAGCCCAACAGAACAAGGCGGTTCGCGCTCCTCCAACATGCAGGTCGCCGGACGGGCTGGGAGCAAATCGTGTTCGACAGGTCATGCATTCCTCACTCAGGGCTGGAGTCCAAAGGGAAAAGGATATCCGGCACCACGGGCCGGATCAGAACCACTTCAACCTCATCACCCACCACCAGCAAATGACGGCCTGCAGGAGCCGCCGCCGCGGCGGCAGGTCCGGGGCCTGAACTCACCGCACGAGCATTTGCTGGTGCAATCAACAGCACCTCATGGGCCTCCAATTCGAATGAAGAACGATCGAGCACGTTGCGAACCGGGCGGAACGCGGGACCAGATCGATGGGCCAACTCAAGCTCACCCGCAACCCGGGGACCATCCTCGTGCAGACGAATCCAGCCACGCAACTCGAAAGCCAAGCGCCCCCCTTCCACCAATCGGGGTCGACCATTCACGATGACGGCTCGGCGCTTGCGGGCCGCGACCTCTGCGAACATGGGCTCAAAGGAAAGCACCTCACCCAAGGACGACTCGATGGCAGCCCGGGGAGGTCCGAGGGTAGCCACCAAAGCGCGGGCCTCGAGATCATCCATACGCTGCCGGAGGAGCCCCAATCCATCAGGCTTGCTGCGCTCTTTTCCTAGAAAAGAAAGCAGGCGTTCGGGCATGGGCCCATTGGCATCAAATCGAAGACGCAGCAATTCGAGACCAGGAATACGACCATCACGGCTTGGCGAACGGGAACTTGCCCGAATCGATTCCGGAGCTTCTTCACGCTCAACCTCAATGAGATTGGATTGGGACGGGATTGCAACTTCCGCAATGGAAACCACCGAAGCACTGGCGCAGCCCAGGATGCTCACCAAAGCCAGATGGGCAACAATCCGAATCACGGAGCATCAAAACCGTTGATGCGATCAATGAGTTGACGAACCAAACCAAACTTGTGCTTGGTGTGGTGGAAGACCAATCGGGGCAAGTGGGTGGCTTCTTCTTCTTCGGGCAAAGCGGCCGAGTTTTCGATTTGTCCCGACTCGATCAGAATGGTGAATTCATCATTCAGAATTGCCAGTTCTTCCTCTGCCAACGCACGTGTCAATCGAAGAACCAACTTGTCATGCACGTACCGAGCGGACTGATACACCCGGTAGAACGAGGTGATCTCTTCCACGGCTTCTTCTGGCGAAGACACAATCCGGTACAGGTCAGTGTCTTCAGGGCTGATCCATCCTTCTTGGAGCAGGGCCCCCTTGGTGAAATCTTCCCAGCGCTGCCAGAAGTCACCGCCTTTGCCTTCGACCAAGACCACGGGGACGATGGGGCTCTTGCCGGTTTGGATGAGCACAAGGGATTCAAAGACCTCATCCATGGTGCCAAATCCGCCGGGGAATCCCACGATCGCTTCGGCATGATCAACGAACATCAACTTCCGCGTAAAGAAGTACCGAAAGTTGATCAGTTTGGGATCACCCTCGATGACTTCATTGGCCGACGTCTCGAACGGAAGGCGAATGGACAACCCGAAGGAGCGTTCCCGACTTGGTCCTTCATGCCCTGCCTTCATGATGCCATCGCCAGCACCGGTGATGGACATCCAGCCTTGTTCGGCCATAAGACGACTGAACTCCACCGCGGCGAGATAATCGGGATGGTCTTCGGGCGTTCGGGCCGAGCCGAAAATCGAAACTTTGCGAACATCTTCCCAGCCGTGGAAGACGTGGTAGGCGTACCACATCTCTCGCATGGCGGAAGCCATCAACCGAACTTGTCCCTCGTCATGCTGGGAACGACGCACCCGAAGCATGGTCTCGCAGATATCGGCAAGCATGCGGTCGCGGAAGTCGGAGTAATCAAACCCCATGCCCGCCAAAAAGGACTGCATGCGTTTGCGTTCGTCTCGTGGATCAGGAGCCATGGGGTGCAGTCTCTCCGGAATCGTCCTCAGACTCCAGTGGTCGCAACCCCACCCGCCAGCTGGAATTGGTCGGAATCGCGGTTTCTTGGCCTTGAGCGTCTTTGATCACCAAATCTTCCCAGCCAAAAACCGGAGATGGAGGAAAGCCATCGCCAGAAAACAACCGGTAGCCCGCTTGCAAGCTCACCGTGCCCGAGTCACCTTCCAGTCGGTAGACGAACGTCCGAAGCCCCCCGCCATCCACGAATCCAGTCTCGGCGTACGACGGATCGATTTCGATTTCGCGAGGAGTACCCACCGCGGCCCGGAGGGCGGTTCTGAAGGCCGAACGCTGGGCCGCATCCTCGGCCGGTGGAAACGAGGCAACATCCCCAGTGCCGGACAAAGCACCAATCAGCGCGGCGGGACCTGAGTACATATCGCTTCTTGGACCACGCAGCCACAGGAACGCCCCCAACACGAAGGGGATAGAAAAACACAGAGTGAACAACTGGGCGATGCGAGCAAAGGGACGCCCCCACCGTCGCCCATCTTTCGTTTCCCGAAGACCGCGAACCGCGATGAACAATGGAATGGGCGGAAACCAGAAGAACGCAAACGCCATTGGAATCGCCAAAAACGCATAGAGACTTGGATCAGGTCGTTCAGACTTCCGTTCAGAGTTCATGGGGAAAAAGGCTCCAGGGCCAGTTCGTCGACCTTCAGCTGCAAAGAAAATGGTTCGGTTGGGTTGGGTTCCAGCGTGATCGTTGCGTTGGCAAAACACCATGCTTCCGACCCTGAGAGTCGCAGTGCGACGTCAAGGGTGCGGCCCATGTTGCCTTTGGCCTGCATCCGCACAATGTCCACCGAGAAATCCTCACCCAACGGTTCCGCGATGCCGGCGTACATCCCTTCGGGTCCAACACTCGCTCGAATGGCGGCCGGAGTCTGGGTCTCGACCATGTTCACCACACTGGAACCCACTTCACTGAGCATCCACAGGTTGAAGAGGCCCATGAAAAAGCCGATCCAGATGGCCCGAGCCGCCCGCATGCGGTCTCGAGGGTGTCCAGGGTCTTTGGCTTCCTTTCGGAGAGCGATCAACCCAAGGACAGAGCCCACCATGCTGACCAAATGGCAGCCGGGCAGGCACGCCACGATCATGGCGATCAAAGGAAGCGGTCGTCGGGGCGGCTCTTGCACCTCAGTCAGTTTAGGCTGACGGGCGTATGGCAGTGGATGCACTGGTAATGGGACTGGGTCGCTTCGGCGGCGGCATGGCGGCCGCGGAACGTTTGCTGGCGGAGGGCCGGCAGGTGCTGGTGACCGACTTGGCCGAGGAAGAAGCCCTGCAAGCCTCCGTCACCAAGCTCCGAGAGACCTTCGGAGCCCAAGTGAGCTTTCGACTTGGGGGCCACGACCAAGAAGATTTTGCCCAAGCCGAGCTGGTCATCGCCAATCCCGCCGTCCCACAACCTTGGAAGAACTCCTATCTC
>CALDQF010000023.1 GCA_937911845.1 uncultured Phycisphaera sp.
CGCGGCGACTTTGAAATCGCGCTGGTCAATGACTTGGTGCCCTCGGACAACTTGGCGTATTTGATGAAGTACGACTCCACCCACGGTGTGTTCGAAGGCGACGTTGAAGCGCACGCCGACGGATTCTCGGTCAATGGAAAGAAAACCACCTGCATCAGCGAACGTGACCCGGCAAAGTTGCCGTGGGGTGACCATGGCTGCGACTACGTCATCGAGTCCACCGGTCTGTTTACGACCTTCGCCGATGCCTCCAAGCACCTCGAAGGTGGCGCCAAGCGAGTTCTGATTTCGGCGCCCACCAAGAGCCCCGAAGAAGTGCCCACGCTGGTGTACAAAGTCAACCACGAGACCTTTGATGGTGGCAAGCACACCGTGGTTTCCAACGCATCGTGCACCACCAACTGCTTGGCCCCGATCGTCAAAGTCATCATGGATGAGTTTGGTCTCGAAGAAGGCCTCATGACCACCGTGCACGCGGCCACAGCCACCCAGCCCACCCAAGACGGTCCTTCCAAGAAGGACTGGCGTGGCGGTCGCAACGCGTACACCAACATCATTCCATCCTCGACCGGTGCGGCCAAGGCTGTCGCCCTGTGCTTGCCTGAGACCAAAGGCAAATTGACCGGCATGGCGTTCCGCGTGCCAACTGCAGACGTGTCCTGCGTCGACCTGACCTTCCGCACCAGCAAGAGCACCACCATGGCCGACATCAATGCCGCCATGAAGGCCGCGGCCGAAGGCGCCATGTCCGGGGCACTTGGGTACACCGAAGACGAAGTGGTCAGCAGCGACTTCATCGGTGACCCTCGTTCTTCAATCTATGACGCCGGCGCTGGCATCGAACTCAATGGCAACTTCTTCAAGATCGTGTCGTGGTACGACAACGAAATGGGATACGCCACCCGCTGCCTGGACATGTTGGCCCACATGCACGCCAACGGTTGAGCACAATTTCAAACCCCAAAAAAGCGGGCCCGTTGGGGCCCGCTTTTTCGTTTCTTTCTTTGAAAAGAAGTCGAGTCAGAAAAATCAGGCCAAATCCGGGAAGGTGGCCGTCACCGTGCCAACCAGGTCTTTGACGTGGGTGATGGATTCATCCATCAACTTTTTCTCATCGGCGTCGAGGTCGATCTCAATGACCTTTTCCATACCACCCGCACCTAAGACACATGGCACACCAACGAAGCCGCCGCCAACGCCGTACTGGTCATCGCACCATGCGGCACACGGCAAGATGCGTTTCTTGTCCTTCACGATGGCTTCAACCATCTGAATAGATCCGCTGGCCGGGGCGTAGTACGCACTGGTACCCATCAATTTCACGATCTCGCCGCCGCCGACTTTGGCCCGTTCCACGCAGGCGTTGATGGTTTCTGCGGGGAGCAATTGGGTCACGGGAATACCGTGCACGCTGGTGTAGCGGGGCAAAGGGACCATGTCGTCGCCGTGACCACCAAGCAACAAGGCCTGGATGTCTTCGACCGAACATCCCAGTTCCATCGCGATGAAGCAGCGGAAGCGGGCAACGTCCAAACAACCAGCTTGGCCAAGGATGCGATTGGTCGGGAAACCCGAAGCTTTCCAAGCGGTATACACCATGGCGTCGAGGGGATTCGAGACGACAATCATGACGCAGTTGGGGGAATACTTGGCCACTTGTTCGGCCACCGTGCGCACGATTTGCACGTTGGTAGCAATCAAGTCATCGCGGCTCATTCCCGGCTTGCGAGGCATGCCCGCGGTGACCACCACCACGTCAGAGTCGGCGGTGTCGGCGTAATCGGCCGTACCAACAACATTCGCATCGAAGCGTTCGATCGGCGCGCATTCAAGCAGGTCGAGCATCTTGCCTTTGACCATGCCCTCGGCTTGAGGGATGTCCAAAACGGTGATGTCACCCAGTTCTTTGCTTGCCGCCCACATGGCACAAGACGCGCCAACGTTGCCACCACCAATGATCGAAATTTTGCTTCGAGCCATGCTTCGAACTCCTTGTTTAAGGAGACAATCATACGCCGACGGGCGTGCCTTCGTACACTCGACACATGCCCGATTCAGGACTGCTGCTGGTGCTCTCCGGCCCTTCGGGGGTCGGAAAGACCTCTTTAGCGCGGCAGGTCTTGACCCACGTAGAGGGGCTGTTCTCCGTGAGCGTGACCACACGACCGCAATCTCCACAGGAGACCCATGGCGTGGACTATCACTTCGTCAACGACGAGACGTTTTTAACGATGGTCGAGTCCAACGAACTGCTGGAGCATGCCGAAGTCTTTGGCCGGCATCGCTACGGCACGCCCCGCGCTCCGGTGGAAGCCGAAATCGCAGCCGGGCGGGTGGTCATCCTTGATATCGATGTCCAAGGCGCCCAGCAAATTCGAACCACCTTGCCCCAAGCCCTCATGCTCTTTATTGAGCCTCCGGATGAAGGCGATCTCGAGGCACGTCTTCGAACTCGAGGACGAGATGAAGAAGACGCCATTACCCGAAGATTGGCCGAGGCCCGCAAGGAAAGATTGTTCGCGCACGAAAGCGGGATCTATGACGGGTTTGTGGTCAATGCCAATCTCGAAGCGGCCGCTTCAGAAATCTTGCGGCATATCAACGACCATCGGGGATAAGGTGGGGAGCCACATCTGCGTCGTCGTTCCAAGGAGTACCTGATGTTTCGACTCATGTTCTGCGTGTTGATCGCTCTGCTGCTGCCCGCTTGTGACCAAGGCGGCCCTGAGAAAACCAACCAGACACCGGCAGCGGCGAGCTCCGAAGCCTCGGAAGGGAATGCGAATGACGACTCCGAGACCAGCGATCCGGCAGCGGAAATTCCTGCCCCCCCTGTTGGACTGACCGGCCCCGGACAGCTGGTGTTCGAAGAAACCACCGCTGATTTTGGACGGTTGACCGAGAACGAAGAACGCTCCCGCCGACTGTCCTTCCGCAATGCTGGTGGTACCACCCTGCGCATCGTTGATCTCAAAGGAACGTGCGGCTGCACGATCCCCCAGATGCCAAAGCGGGTGTGGGGCCCCGGTGAAGAAGGTGAGTTGACAGTCACCTTTGATCCAAGCGGAGAAGGTGAACAGCTCAAGTACGTCAACATCGTGACCGATCAGCCTGAGCCCCACAATTTCCTTCGTTTGACCGTGAAGGCCAACGTGGTGGGATTGGTTCGAGCGGTGCCAAAGATTCTCGCCCCCAACGTTGATCAAACCACCCAGCGGGCTTCCACGGGCTTCATCAAACTCGGCGACTCTTGGAGCGGAACCTTCAAGGTATTCACTGCGGCACCAACCCTGAAAATTGTGGATGTGACCGCATCCAATCCTGTGGTCCAACTGGACTGGCGTGAGCTCACTGGTGAGGAGCGTCCTGCAGATGCCGACGCAGGCGAAGGCTGCTGGGAAATCAGGTGCACCGTGCCCACCGCCGACCAATGGGGCTCCTTCTTCAGCTGGGTTCGTCCCCGACTTGAGGGTCCCACCGAACCCGGTGGAGAAGTGCTGACCCACACCGGAGGCTTCCGAATTCAAGCCAAGGTCTGGGGGTCCGTCGAAGCGGTGGATTGGACCATCACCAAGCGGCCGGAGGACACCTTCCGGTTTGGCGCCCAACCGGGCCAAGGTTTTGTGCGGGAAATGCTGCTGCGCAGTCGAGGCGGCCCTTTTGAATTGCAATCTGCAAGAGTGAACTTCCCCCAAATGCCGGGCAGCACCGTCATGATTGAGCCTTCACCCGAAGCAAACCCGGGCTGGCTGCTGAGATTGAATTGCCCTGGTGGTGCGGTCCCCGGGGAATACCAAGGCGAAGTCATCGTTCGCACCACCCTCGCGCCACCTGAAGACCGTCTGGTTTTGCCAATTGTTGGCCGAGTGCGGTCTCCGGCCGATATTGGGCGCTAATCCAAACCAAGCAACATTGCCCTTGCATCCGGCTCGGGGTATCCTCGTTCTTCCTGGCCGTGTACCCAAGTGGCTTAAGGGGACGGATTGCAAATCCGTTATCCGCGGGTTCGAATCCCGCCGCGGCCTTTCCGCCCCTGTGCTTTGCACAGGGGCGGTTTTCATTGGCCCTCTGCCGTCACGTACACTTTGATTGTGTTCCTTCTGACCGCACTCCTTCACTTGGCCCCCCCACCCTCCGGGGTTCCAGAGCAGCCTGTTCGCTTCAACGAAGGCGCTCGAGTGCTCTCGTTAAACATCCGACTGGAAAGACATTCTGAAGGAACACGGCTGGTGCCCGCTTCACCAAGCCCCACGTTGCCCGATTGGTTTCAAGCCGCGCCCTGCCAAGCATTGGAACGATTGGAAGAAGCCGGCCAAAAGCAGCCCGAACAAGAATGGAACATCGCGGCTGAAGTTCTGATGGACCGAGGCCGCCCCGTGTTGCTCCTGACCCGAGATGCATTGCGTTCCGGTACTCGAGCATCAGAACCTGCTTCTGAAGAATCACCAGAAGAGCCCACTGTCGACGCCGAACAGAGTGAAGCCGACGAGATCGCGAACCGACTCCGCGCGGCCGCCGGAACCCTCCTGCGTGCAGGCACCACGACCACCGCCCCGCTCCCGGATGACGTGAGTCGCTCGGCACGAGTGGTAGAACGTCAAGGACGCTTGGTGCTGTGCGACAAAGGGTTCCCACGATTCGTTCCCGAAGGCGCAGGACAGGTTGGGGTGGTGCACCCCATATTGCCCTGCCGGATCCGAACCGCGATGTCACGGGTGGTAGCGCGTCAAGGGGAAGGCATACGGG
>CALDQF010000024.1 GCA_937911845.1 uncultured Phycisphaera sp.
CGACTGGCGGACGAAAGTGGAGAGGCCCCCGAACTGACCCGGAAGTACTACGGTCTCTATGTCTTATTGGTCCGTCTCGTTGATGTCGCGCAGGACGATTATGTTCGGTGGGTCCGCCAGGTGGCCATCCCAAGGCTCGACTCCATTTTGAAAGACGCGGAAGCCCAGCGGGAAGAAGCTTTGGCGGGGAAAGCCTCTGACCCTGACCGAGCTGAAGCATTTCAACGAAATGTTGTTCAATTGGAATTGACGCAAACCGCCGCCGTGCGCTACATCGAATACCTCAAAGTCCAGGCCGAGGGAGTGGAGCGGGGCAACTTGGAAGTGGAGAAAGACCTTCGTCTGGCGGCCAACACGTGGCGCACGGTTGACCTTTCTTTGGAGACGGCTGATTTGATCCGGCGTGGCTCTGAGGCTTTCGGGGCCCTGATGACCCTTGAACTTCCGCCTCTTCGAGGTTTTGAAGGAACCGAACTCCGTGATCGGTTCCAAAGCTTCGAACGCCGGATGGCTGAGCCACTTCAATAGGCCTGCATCTCACTGGTCAGTCGTTGGCGTTCACAGGTGTCACGGTTCCATCCAGTTCAACGCGCCAAGCCAAGTCATCATCGGTTCGAGGTTTGCCATCAAAGCCAACTGAAGTCACGTATGCCAATGGGGCTTCCGATGCTTCGGTCCATGCTTCACCAGACAGTTCGACCGTGAAAGGCTGCTCAAAGGCATCCACAGCGTTGATGATTGCTTCTTGATTGAGCAACGTCCCTGCCGCGTCGTTGGGTGCGGCCCCTTCTTCTGGTACCCAACCCTTGAGAAGTGTTTGCGCAATGGTCTCGACACCAGCCAGGCTATCACGCCGGCCGCGTTCATCACGATCGGCTTGCATTGGGTTGCGCCGGTCATACGGGACGGTGATGGTCACCAAGCCGGTATTGATTTCACGGGGGAACACATCGTTTGCCCGGTCAGCATCCGCCAGATCTCGAGTGGGATCAAAGCGGATCTGTTGAATAGGAGCAGGGCTGGCAATGACCTTGGTCACGACCGGCTCATTGTTGGCCCAGATGTCAACCGGCAGTGGTAACAACTCCGTGGTGCCATCGGCGTATGTCAACTGCAAGGGGACAGGCATCGGAATGCCGCCAACGTTGCGCAGCGTGATTTCATGGAAAATCCAGTTCTGTAAAAAAATGTCTCGCTGTATGTCTTCCATGCGGTCGAGCATGCTTGCCCAGGCGCGTTTGTCTTTTGGGGTCACCATGGACCGATCCCGACCCTCATAGAAATCAACGATCATCGGGTGTTGATCCACACGACGTGGGACGTTCAGTTCGTCGTTGCGTCTCTGGGCGGCGGATTTTCCACGCTCAGCATCCAAGCGTCGCGCTTCCTCCATTTCATCCCCAACTGCATTGGCCAAGTCGAATCGCCGGACATTTTCGATGGCAATGTCAACGTGATCGGTAGTCATGAACCATCCGCGCCAAAACCAATCCAAGTCGATGCCAGAGGCGTCTTCCAAACTTCGGAACAGGTCAGCTGGTTCGGGGCGACGGAAAGCCCACCGATGGCAGTATTCTCGAAACGCGAAGTCGAAGAGTTCGCGTCCGAGTACCGATTCACGAAGCACATTCAGAGCCGCACACGGTTTGGCGTAGGCGTTGCTCCCAAACTGTCGAATGGATTCCGAATTGGTCATGATTGGCACTTGTTTTTCACTGGTCATGAAGGGCACGATGTTTTCTGGGTCGCCCCGGCGAGGCGGATACGTTTTTGACCATTCGGCTTCTGCAATTGACTGCACGAACGTATTCAGTCCTTCATCCATCCACGTCCACTGTCGCTCGTCGGAGTTG
>CALDQF010000025.1 GCA_937911845.1 uncultured Phycisphaera sp.
GTGTTCGTCCATCAATCGTGCGACGAGCGTGGAGTCACGGATATCACCATGTACGAATTGCACTTTGTCGCAAAGAACGGATTCGAGGCTGGAACCACTCGCCGCGTAAGTCAGTGCGTCCAGAATCACGACACGAGATATTTCGCGAGACTGGATAATACGAGCGAAGTTCACGCCTATGAACCCCGCACCTCCGGTGATGAGCATCGAATCTAGTTTCATTGTTTCCACCCGTGAACCGATGAATCCATTATTTGTTTGGGCACCCCCGAATCACGACCGTTCATCAAGACATGCTCCAAGTGCATCTCGCCAGTAGGGAATTCCATGGCCGAGCGTCGCCAACAGACTTGTTTTGTCTAACACCGAATAGCTTGGCCTCTTTGCAGGCGTTGGATAGTCGGCAGTACTGATCGGAACCACCCTGACCTCTCCATCCAGCATGCCCCGTTCCGCTGACAGATCTCGAATGGCCACCGCAAAGTCGTACCAAGAAGCCACGCCCGCATCAGTGACATGATGGGTGCCACATGCCCCCCCGTCAATGAGCTCGAACACCGTGTCTGCAAGAGTTACCGACCAGGTCGGCGTACCCACCTGATCAGCCACCACTCTGACTTCCGAACGTTCCTGCATCAGCCGGATCATCGTAGATACAAAGTTGCCGGGGCCGCTTGAGTAGAGCCAGGCGGTTCGCAGAGTGAGCAATGATTGAGGCTCGAGAATCTTCGAGACTGCTGTTTCACCCGCAAACTTCGATCGTCCGTAAGCGGATTCCGGCTTCGGGATTTCTCCAGGCCGGATGGGAGACGAATGTCCTCCTCCGAATACGAAGTCGGTGGAGATCTGGACCATCCGGGCGCCAACCGCTCTGACACCTTCGGCGATGTTCTGCGCGCCCAGAGCATTGACCGCGATCGCCGAAGACTCGTCCTCTTCAGCACGATCAACCGCGGTATAGGCTGCGGCATTGATCACGATCTGGGGCTGCACCCCCGTAATCGCCCGCTTCACTGCAATGGGATCTCGAATATCGAGTTCCGCAGAGGTGAATGGCAGGACATCGCGGGAACGACCTCTCTTCAAGAGTGATCTTGCCAACTGACCCGCTGCCCCAGTGATCATGATCTTCATGGACATAATTATGCTGTCGAAACCTCTCGGACATCGTTGGCCGTGGCGATGGCTTCCAAGAAATGACGGCGGAAGATGATCGGAATGGCGATGCAGATACCAACGATCAAGATCCCAAGCACCACTCCAAGCTCCAGCCCGTGAGATTCGACAAGGGCCCTGATTGTGACCGCGGAAACTCCTGCAAAGATCAGTGAAAGCAGGCTTGGAAGGACAAAATCCCAAATACGAACGCCGATTACATGGCTGACGAGACCGGAAACTACCAAGGTGCTTATGCACTGCACGGCGACACGTACCGCGAGATACAGATAAAGATTCTCCAACCAGAGAATCGAGAATGCAAGAACCGCCAGCTCCAGCCCGAATCGGACTCCATTGATCTTCAGCAGCAGC
>CALDQF010000026.1 GCA_937911845.1 uncultured Phycisphaera sp.
AAATACAGGCCACGGCGGTTGCCCTCGATCTCGTAGGCCAATCGTCTCTCGTCCCATTTGGCGAGGGAAATAATTTCGCCTTCACCACGGCCGATGAGATATTCAACGTGCTCTTGAGCGGCCTTGAGGTCGCTGGACGCGATTTGCGGGAAGAGGAACATGCCCTCGTAGGTATTCATGGTTGCGGTTTCAGTCATGGATATTCTCCTGCCCCCTTGAAGGGGCGATTGTGTCAATTTGCGTTTGTGTTGGTGTCCCGGTTTTCGGGCGTGTGGTATTTCTGGGCTGCCGCTTCGGTGCCTTCGTGCACCCAGTATTCGACGGCCTCGGCCGCACGGTCGAGCGCGGGGTCAATAAGAGTGTGCTGCTCAGGTGTGAACTTCCCCAAGACATAATTGGATTGGGGAATACGCCCCGGGGGATCGATGCCAATCCGAAGTCGCGGCCATTGCTGCCCCCCCAGTGCTCGGACGATGTCGGCCAGACCGTTGTGACCTCCAGTTCCGCCAAAATCACGGAAGCGAAGAGAGCCACAAGGAAGGGCCAGATCATCGACCACGACCAGAAGGTCCTGTCGAACATCAATCTTTCGAAAGCGGGCGGCTTCAGCCAAAGCCTCCCCGGAACGGTTCATGAACGTCGTTGGCTTCAGCAGCCAAACCGGTTCAGAGCCGATCTGACCCTCAAGCAAAAGGCCCTTAAATCGAACACGCGGCGTGTCCGAGGCAAAGAATCTTCGTGCGAGACGATCCAAGACGTCAAACCCAACATTGTGCCGAGTTCGATCGTATTCAGGACCTGGGTTGCCTAAGCCAACGACGAGTTTCACCCCGCGAGCTCCGAATTTTGGGCGACGACTGCCGAGCCTTCGGTGACAAGGTCGACACCGTCGGGCAGTGCAACAGACGAAGCTGAAATCACACCATCGACGGCAGTATCCCCACGAACTTCCAGCGATCGGGGCATTACTCCGAGGGAAGCCGAAATCTCTATGGAAGGCATGACCTGATCAATGGTCTTCGCACCGGGGATATGTCCAATCACTCGGACTGCAACTTCACTCTTTATCTTTTCGTTCAGATCGACCCGAACAAAATCAATGTGGAGCAGGTTGTCGCCCAAGTGTCCGAATTGGAACTCTTGAACTTTCACATCCTGAGAGTCCGATCCTTCAAATGACAGTCGGAAAACTCTGAAGCCGCGGTTGAGCTGCTTCATGGCCTCGTTCTCGTCCATGTGAATCGAAATGCAATCGCCATCGCGACCATAGATCACGGCCGGAAGGCGGCCGGCCTCCCGGAGACGCTTGGAATAGGTAGAGCCGACGCGATCACGGGCGATGGCGTCAAGGGGCTGAACGTTCGGAAGATGTTGGAGCGTAGTATCACTCATGGTTGGTAGTCCTCTGTCAAGAAGATGAATTTGACTTGCCACTTCGGAACAAGGCCGAAACAGATAAGTCGTGGTGGATTCGGTGCACGGCTTCGCCCAGCAGACGGGCCGTAGAAAGAATTTCAAGTTTGTCGCGAATGGGATCAAGGCGCGGGCGATCCGGAATGGTGTCCGAAATCAAAACGCGTTCAAACACAGGGTCGGCCAGACGCTCAATCGCCGGGCCAACGAACACAGCATGCGTGGCCGCAGCCCAAACTCGGGTTGCTCCTCGCTCCCGGCACAGACGAGCAGCTTCAGTCAATGTGCCTGCCGTCGAGATCATGTCATCTACCATGAGCACAGAGCGGCCATCAACATCCCCGATAAGGTTCCGACTGACCACCTTGTCGCCACTTTGACGACGCTTATCGACAATAGCTAAATCTGGGGGTGTTCTTGTAAGACCAATTAGTGCACTTTCTCCATCTATATAAGTCTGAACTTTAAAACCTTCTTTT
>CALDQF010000027.1 GCA_937911845.1 uncultured Phycisphaera sp.
TCGAATTTGCACCGCAGCCTGGCGCCGGATTGCCGCTCGGTTTTGGGCGGGGACTGACTCAGCGGGCTCAAGTGTGAGGCCCGGAATACTTCGGGAGACAACGGATGGGAAAATCCATCGCGTGGCAAGGTAGTGCGCAAGCTCGTCGGTCGAATGATCGGCAAGGCGGAACAGTGCCAAGACCTGCTGCACGAGCAACGAGTCGAGCAAAGCAGACTTGCCCTCCATACTGACCGAATCAATCCCAGCCTCTTTGCAGGCAAGGAAAATTTCGGCAAGTTCTCTGTTGGTCCGAGCCAAAACCGCGACGGTAGCTGACGGGCGCAATGCTTTTCTCTGGGCGACCAGTTTGGCAACGGAATGGGCATTCGCCGCTTGCCAATTCGTATCGTGCTCAGCAACAGTCCATGTCAACAATCCTGGGAGCTCAGCTTTCGCGGATTTGTGGTGATTCCACCCCTCCAACCAAATTGAAGTCGCTCGACTCAACACAGGCACGTGGAGATCCTCCGGCCAATCCACGCCTTCAATTGGCTCTGGCATCTGCGTCATGCCACTGTCCGGATCAACCTGAAGGGCGTGGTTTGTGAGGTCACCGAAGACTCGATTGACCATCCTCATAAGGAGCGGGCATGTCCGGAAACTTTTTTGCAAAGGGGCATCGTCATCCAAAAGTCCGCTGTACTTGTGCCGAACTTTCTCGATCAACTCCGGTGTACCGCCCCTCCAACCATAGATGGACTGCTTCGAATCACCAACCAGCAAGAACCGTCGATCGTCATCAGAACCATTGACCTCTTGCATCAACCGATCAAGAACACGCATTTGGTCCACTGACGTATCTTGGAACTCGTCCAGCGCCAAGTCGTCAATTTTCGAATCAAGTCGGTGCTGCAGCCATTCCCAAGACCATTCATCCATCTTTCCATGCACAGCCAAACGTGAAGCAAGATCCCCAAAGCTGTATGCCGATTGTTCAGCTTGCGCTTTCCAGCAGGCATCATCGAGTTCTGCCAAAAAATTCGCCACGCTGAAAACTCGATGCTTGCCTTCTTTGACTGCATGGGCCATCGCGTGATGGGCCAATTCCAAGATGACATCAGACCAAGCCGTCGGGATAATCGTTCCTCGGTACTTAGAATCCGTGTTGTGAGGTGATACTCGCTGCACGAAGGTGTCTTCAAGAAGCGTCTCCCAGTCTTCTGTTCGGACCCACTGAACAAGCAGGTCGCGTTTCGCTTTGAAATATTGGTTCGGTTCACCATCGTTCTTGACCGGTAACTCAAGGTCGCTCAGGCGGGAGGTCAATTTGAAAAGATCTTCGGGGGTCCGCAATTGGTGCGATCCGGGGTCGTGTTCAGCACCTGACAGCCACGCAAAGTAACCACGGCCAAGGAGTGTTCGGCGGTAGGTTCCCAAAACACTGGTGGCCATGTCACCTTTCGCGCCTAAGAGTTCGGTCTCAAGATGGTTCAGAACCGTAGACCTTGGCATACCATCTTTCACAAGGGCAAAGCAATCCGTAACGCCACG
>CALDQF010000028.1 GCA_937911845.1 uncultured Phycisphaera sp.
GGGGTCAGCACCAACGCCGGCGGCGTACGCCCAGTTGCCCCAGTTGGCGGCGGGGCAGTAATCCATAAGGTGGGGCTCAAACCACCGCGCGCCCAAACGCCAATCGACGTCCAAGTTCTTGGTGAGGAAGCTGGCCACGTTCTGCCGACCCCGGTTGCTCATGAAGCCCGTCTCTTTGAGTTCGACCATGTTCGCATCGACAAAGGGTTCGCCGGTCTCTCCCGCGCACCAAGCCTCAAAGTGTCCCGCGGGATTGGCCCAGCCAAGATCTCGATCTTGGGGTCCGCCGCTTCGGAAGAGACGTGGTCCGTGTTTCAACAGGTACAGGCGGAAATACTCCCGCCAAATCAATTCAAAGCGCAGCCAGTAGGTGGAGTCGTTCGCCACCCGTTCTGCTTCGTACCGCAACGTTTCGGCGGCAACGTGTCGCGATGAGATGCAGCCCAAGGCCAGCCACGGTGAGAACTTTGAGGAATAGTCCGCACCCACGAGGCCGTTGCGGGTTTCTTTGTACCGCTGGAGATGGTCTCCGGTGAAGATCCAATCCTCTACGCGGGACAGACCGGCCGTCTCACCACCTTGGAAGGCCATGACGCCTTTGGGGTTGGGGGCTTGGTCTTCGTGGCCCAAATCGCGAAGGGTTGGGATGTCGCCAGGAGGCACGTCGAAGGGAAAGGTATGGAGCGCTGTGGGCGTGGGTAATGGCACGCCAATGTGCTCCCGCTTTTCGCTGGTGCGACGGAATTTACTGAAGACTTCCGGCAACTCCCGGGACACCTCGTGGGGGTCGTCGAATTCAAACAAGGTTTCGGGAGGCATACGCTCGAAGACGCACTCGTCAGGCAGGGCTTTGGCGACCGCCCGCTCGGTGGTGCGTTCTTCGGTGCCTGGTTCTTCGATGGTTCGAACGGTGGTCGCTTGAAGTTGTTGGGCCAGTTCGGCCAAGATGGTCTCGGGCTCGCCCACCCGCACGAGCAGTTCGCTGCCCAGCCCCTGCAACCGGGAACGCAGGTCCGCCACGCTCTCCAGGAGGAATCGAAGCCGGTGCGTGCCACAGCGAGGGAAGCCGGCGGGGGCGGTGGCCAAGATCTCGCGTGGATCAAGAATCCACACCCCAACCGCCGCTTCATCGACCCGAAACAGGGGTTGGTCGTGCACACGAAGATTTCGTCGGAACCAGAGGAGCGATCGCATGTACCTTTTTAGGCTTCATGCCCGCGCTTCTCACCGCCCGCCATCTTGAAAAAGCCTTTCCTGCCCGCCCTCTTTTCGCGGACGTGACGATTCACGTCGAGGTTGGAGACCGGATCGGGTTGATCGGCCCCAATGGTGCGGGCAAGTCCACCTTGTTGAAAGTGCTCGCCGGGCTGGATGAGGCGGACGCGGGAGAGATCCTCGTGCCTCGCGGCACCCGAACCGTCTACGTCGGTCAGATGGACGACCACCCTATGGAAGCGTCGCCCATCGAGATCGTGGGTGCGGCCTTGGCCAACGACGATGCCTCGGACCGCACCGACCCTGAGCACCGGGCTCGTATCGCGCTTTCCAAGTTGGGGTTTACCGAGGCTATGCAAGAAACCACGTTTGGTGTGCTCTCGGGGGGCTGGCGGAAGCGCGTGTCGTTGGCGTCGGGGATCGCACGCGAACCTGACTTGCTGTTCTTGGATGAACCCACCAATCACCTCGACCTCGAAGGGGTGGAGTGGTTGGAGCAATGGATGCGCCGAGCGGAGTGTGCGATGGTTTTCATCACTCACGACCGAACCTTCCTCGAGGAGACCGCCAAGCGGATCATCGAACTGTCGGCGGTCTATCCCGGAGGAACCTTCAAAGTCGAAGGCAACTACACCGAGTTTCTGCGTCGCAAAGAAGATTTCTTGGACGCCCAAGCCGCCGAACAGTCGGCCTTGGCCAACAAAGTCCGTCGCGACACCGCGTGGCTGCGGCAGGGCATCAAGGCCCGCGCGACCCGCCGCAAAAACACGGTGGAAGACACCAAAGACCGCAAGGCGGATCTCAAAGCCACCACCGCCCGCAATGAGGCGAAAGACAAAACCACCCAAATTGATTTCGAAGCCACCGAACGAAAAACCAAGCGTCTGCTGGCGCTGCATTCGGTCGCCAAGGCGATGGGGGGCAA
>CALDQF010000029.1 GCA_937911845.1 uncultured Phycisphaera sp.
GCCATCGCCGATCAACTGCTCGAAATTCCAGATGACCCCGCTCTGGGACTGCACGTGGTTGCGGTCCCGGCCAACCTTGAGGTGGATGACGTTGCCAGGCGGATCGAGCAACTCATGCGAGAACGCGAGCGTTCCCTTGGTGACGCAGCCGGGCCTGACGACCGCGTGGTGGTGGAAGCGGAACGATCCTCCAATGCTTTGCTCGTTGCGGCGAGCCAAGCCAACCTCGAAGAGGTTGAGTACTTGGTGGAGCTGCTTTCATCCACGGGCGACCAACTGTTGAGAAATAGAGAGGTTGCGTTGATTGCGGTGGAAGGTGACACCGCAGAAAACATGGCCGATCTCCTCGAAGACCTGTACGTCGATGACGCCAATCGCCGACGTCCCAACTCGGTGCGGGTGGTGCCCGATTTCCGTTCCAACGGGGTTTTGGTGAGCGGTTCACCTGGTGATGTTCGTGCCATTCGTGATTTGATTCAGCGTATTGATACGCAGGATCCGGCCCGATTGGTTGAAGTGCGTACGGTGGCCCTAGCTTCGGCAAATGCGATTGAAACCGTCTCTTTGATCGAGAGTGTCTTGCGTGGTGGTGGACGATCGAGGCGCGGCGCGGCCACTGTGCTCCGTTACCTCGGTGAGGATGGTGATCCAGTTGAGGTTTCCCTGGCACTTCGAGACGTCATCGCCCTCACGCCTGACGTCCGAACGAATTCTGTCATTGTTTCTGCCCCACCTGATTCCCTTTCGTTGCTGGTGCGAATGATTTCCGATTTGGACACCTCAAGCACTGGAGCCAAGAGTGTTCGTGTGTTTGAATTGGTCAACGCCGATGCGGCGGCCATGCGGGAGATTCTGGTTGACCTCTTCAACCTGCGGCAGTCGGGAAACCTGTATGTGCTCAAGCCTCGTGAAGGTGGGTCTCCGATCGATGCTGGCGCTGTTGATGGAGGTGCCGGTCCGGAACTCGGAGGCGGTGATGGCTTCCTTGGTGATGACCTCACCGCGGTCCCCGACGAGCGCCAGCAACTCTCGATCACCGTCGATCGCCGAACCAATGCGTTGTTGGTCTCAGGCACTCCGAAGTATCTCGACCTGGTGAAGAACGTGGTCGAGCAGCTTGACTCATTGGAAGCCAACGAGCGCGAGACCTTCACGGTTCAGTTGCGGAATGCCAAGGCCACCGAAGTCGCCACGATCGTGACCGACTTTGTTGAAGAGGAGCAGCGCAAATTGGTAGGCACTCTTTCGGACGAGCAATTGGGTTCGGCGACCAGACTGTTAGAACGAGAGATCACCATCAAGGGCGACGAGAAGACCAACACCGTTTTGGTGTCGGCCTCGCCACGGCACTCTGAACGGGTCAGGCAATTGCTCGAGCAACTCGATGTTGATCCGCCCCAAGTGCTGATCGGCGTGATGTTGGCCGAGGTGACGCTGGACCGGTCCAGCACTGATGGTCTTGAAGCCAGCGTGGCTGCGGGTGGAGGAACTGCTCGGGGTACGCTTGGCTTCGGTCTTGGCACTGCCGCTTTGACCGGTGTGGCGGCCCCCAGCATGGAAGTTTCTGGCACGGACTTTGGACTGTTTCTAAGAGCTTTACGAGCGCAAGGCCGTCTGCAAGTGCTCTCCAATCCTGCGGTCATGGCGGCGAACAACGAACAGGCCCGTTTGCAGGTTGGTGATCTGATTCGGGTGGCGGATCAGCAATCCGTGAGCGCTAATGGTGTGAACACGACCACACGCGAGGAACAACTGGGTATCACGCTTGAAGTTACGCCCACCATCACACCCGATGGATTTGTGCGGATGGACGTCAAGCCTTCCATCCGTGATCTCTCAGCGCGCTCGGTCCAAATCTCTGAGGATTTGGTCTCCCCAGTGATTACCACACGAGAGGCGGAAACCACTGTCACGGTGAAGGATGGACAGACCATTGTCTTGGGAGGATTGATCTCAGACCGGTACGAGAAGCGCACCGAGAAAGTGCCTCTTCTCGGTGACTTGCCCGGACTCGGGTATCTCTTCCGTGGCGAACGCGAAACCGACGCCCGAACCGAACTACTGATTGTGCTGACACCTCATGTCATCGAATCGCCCCAGCGAAGTTCACGCGTCTCCGAAATCACCGACACCGAGGCTTCGCGACTATCGCTTCCCCCAGAGGTGCTCGACATGATTCGTGATGGTCGAATCAATCCCACGACTGGGCTGTTCGACGCCGATGGTGTACGCCTAGATTTCTCGGAGGAAGAGTGAGATTCCTGCTGGTTGTTGTCATGGTGTTTGGTGGGCTGGGGTGCCAAACGACTGATGTACGTACCAACGATGGTCGGGCTCTGCCCCCAGTTCCCAGTGAAATTCCTGCGCCCCCAGCGGGCATCTCGATTGATGCTATGACCCTTTTGGTCGGGCAGCGTCCAATCGACGTTGACGGTGATGGTTATCCGGATCGAATTGAAGCTGCAGTTGCGCTTTTCTCTGAGGATTATGCGGCGGCATCGCTCCGGGTTCCCGGGACCTTTGTCTTTGAGCTTGTGCCCCGTGGTTCTGATCCTTCAGCAATTGCTCGCTGGACGGTGGCCTCCGATGACCCCAAGTTTCAGACAGTCGATGCGCTGTATGGCCCCGCTTGGCAAATTGCGCTTGACTTGCGCGAGGTCGCTGATCCCGTGCGTCCCCTGTCTTGGGTCAACTTGCGTGGTACATTTCAGCCCAACCAAGGGGCTTTGGTTAAGACCAGTGAAGAGCCTCGATTGATTCAAATTGGTCGTGGCTCCTAGTGGGTTTGTTCGACGGAACATCCCTCGAACGCCCCGTGACGTGTCCCGCGTGTCAAGAACAGATGGTGGAATGCCGGTGTCCACGAGACGCCGAAGGCCATCCTTGTCGCCCCCAAGACCAACACATCATGGTGCGGGTGGAAAAACGACCCGGGGGCCGGAAGGCCACCGTGGCCCGTGGCTTTGATCCGGTGGCATCGGATCTACCTAGGGTCTTGCGGCAACTCAAGCCGAAATGTGGCGGGGGAGTGACTACCCGAGAGGACACAGT
>CALDQF010000030.1 GCA_937911845.1 uncultured Phycisphaera sp.
CCAGATCAAGATGCGGTCACCTTAAGGAGTGAACGGCTCCATGACAATTGCCTGGGTGGTCCGTGTCCTTATGCCAGTTCACGAAAGAGCCCCGTCGCTTGTGATCTAATCCATTCCGAAGTCTCTCGTCTCAATCAGTTCTCTGGTTCGAGCACAAACAAAGTTCTTCTTGTCGGTATTTCCCGTCTGGGTCAAAGAACAGCACTTCAATTGTCTGCATCGATGATGGACCTGCTTGAAAACGAAGTGTTGCGAAAACAGCTTCAGACACACATGCCAGAAGTCCTGTCCCAATATGCCGCCGACGTGCAGTCCCAAGCACTTTCTGAAATCTACCGTCGGGTGGCCCGGTGAGCACCTCCGATTGGGTTGTGGATCTTCGAGGGGTAAACCCAGAGTCAAGAGGAATTGCTTCGTATGGGAGAAACCTCTGCAACGGATTAGCCGAGCTCCCCAGTGAATCCGGTTGTCAAGGCTTTGTTGCCAATGGCTCATTGTCTCGATGGAACGAACTCAAATTGCCACGGGTGGTCCCCATCTCTCGCGGTCTTCGTTTGCTGCCCGATCTGTTTGTGAACCGGTTGGTTGGCGGATCGTACGTTGGGGTGATCCATGACTTGATCCCTCTAGAGTGCATGGATCTCGATTGGCGAAGTAGGAAGCACCGGTGGCTTGGAGGGTGGTCTCGATGGATGCGACGTCGGGCTGCACACGCAAAAGCGCTAATTTGCGTGAGCCGCGCGACGGCTTCGAGCGTCCAGACTTTTTGGCCTGAACTTACCAATAAAATAACGGTCATTCAGGAAGGGATACCCAGACCTACAAAGAATCTTGAACAACCGGTAGGTATTTCAGAGCCTGGATTTCTTCTGTTGGTTTCGAGGCGCGATCCCCATAAAAATTTACCAAACGCGATCGAAGCGTGGGAAAAAATTGAAGCGCCACCGTTGGTCATAGTGAGTCCTAATGACCCTAGGTATCCAGAAGTTCCTGAGGCAGTTGCGAATTCGAAGAAAGGAGACAGGATCACAATTCTCGAGTCTGTCAACGAATCAGAATTGCAATGGCTGTACGAAAACGCAGCCCTTTTGCTTCTCCCGTCTTTGTGTGAGGGGTTTGGTCTTCCAGCTTTCGAGGCTGCACGGTCTGGGTGTCCAGTCGTCGCATCACCATGTGGTGCGATTCCAGAAATCTTTCGGGGTAATTTTGTCGAGATTGACCCCAAGACAGTTTCGTCAATAAGTAGTGGAATCACCCAGCAGTTAGAAGAACGTATGGTTTTGTCGGCTTGCGAAATTCCAACGATTCACCATCATGCGGTTCAAGTTCAGAAGTTAATGGATGAGCAACTCAATGCGCATGCTTAAAACAAGAATGTTAGGTATTTGGAATAGACGTTCCTTGATTGGCAATCTTGTTCAGGCGGAGTTGAGGTCGGGTGTGGCAAGAAGAAAATTCGGACTTTTCTGGTGGTTGCTAGACCCAATTTTACTTCTTGGGATTTATTGGGTCTTGGTCGTAGTTGTTCTTGATGTAAGACGGAACGTCGATGGCCCTTATCCACTATTTCTTTTTTCAGGCCTTCTTTTTTGGAAATGGTTTTCAACATCAATCATTCGTGGTGGTTCGTCACTCGTTGGTCGAGCAAACCTGATCAAATCAATCTCAGTTACAAAAGTCGCCTTCCCGATTTCGATCGTAGTTGCGTCTTGTATTCCGTGGATGCTTGGAACACTGATACTTTCCGGTCTGTCTATGGCCTTTGGACGGCCAATACTCAGCCTGAACATGGTGCAGAGCTTGCCCTTGCTTTTTGTCTCGTTTGTGACACTCGCAAGTGGTGCGATCATCATGTCAGTAGCCACAGTCTATTTTCGAGACTTGGCTGGTTTGACACCGCATGTCCTGAGAGCAGGCTACTACTTATCGCCAGGCCTCTGGTCACTGGAACTATTGTCCGAAAGGTTGCCAGATGTTGCCCGTACTGTTTATTTGTGGCTGAATCCGGTTGCACTACTTATGAGTTGTTGGAGGCGAATAACTTTTAGCGGGGCAGCGATTCGTTTAGAGGACTGGGGGATTGTGTGTGCTCAATGCTTGATTCTTTTTGTCTCATCCCTCTTAGTTTTTGACAGGTACGACCAAGATGTTGCCCGACACTTGTAAAGAACTCATTCGGTTCGAAGACGTCGCCTTTAGGTTTCCTCACACTCGGCCATCTCGCCCTTTTATTCTCAAGGATTGCTCATTCGGCATTCGTGAAAATCAGGTGGTGGGGCTTCTCGGATCTAACGGGGCAGGGAAGTCAACGGTGCTCCGGCTGGCCGCAGGTATTTACGGACCCACATCTGGGCAGGTGCTTCGATCAGTCAAAGTTCACCCAATGTTTGGAGTGGGCACAGGTTTTCATAATGAGTTGACTGGTTACCAAAATGCCCTGCTTTATGGATCGTATTTGGGCATATCCACCACGGCAATTTTAGATGCCATGCCCAACATTATTGAGTTCAGTGGGCTTGGTGACGCGTTTACCGAGCCGCTGTACCGATACTCCAGAGGCATGCGGGCTCGACTTGGCTTTTCTGTTGTTGCAGAGCTTCACCCCGAATTTCTCATTTTAGACGAGGTCTTCTCCGGAGGAGACCGTGATTTTCGTGAGAAAAGCAAACGCAGAATGTTCGAATTGGTGGACCAATGCCGCGGCATGTTTCTCGCCTCTCACAACACGGCATTGTTGCAAAAAGTATGCACTGACTTGATATGGATTGAACACGGGGTGCTACGCGCTTATGGCGAACCCAGAGAAGTGATCTCCCAGTGGGAGAACTCAGCGTTGTGAGCGAATCAACTTTTCAAAAAGTATTCGATTTAAATGTGAGTCTTTCATGTCATTCGGTCTTTGTTCGACACTTGACTTGTATCTGCCATCCAGGGTGAGAATTTGACTCTCTTCAAAGCCGCACGCTCTGGCCAACACCGTTCCGTGGTACCGGCAAGTGATAACACGGCTTGCGTTTGAAATCAGTGCCAGTGCGTCCTGAACCGACAGTCGAAGCCGGTCTACATCATTTCCATGCCCGCTGAATTTCGCAGCAATAGTCTGAACGATTTCGTCGTCATCTCGAGAAAAAGACGCAACTATGACTCTCTCATCTTTACGTATGTTTTTTATTGCCTCCTGAAACTTTGGGCTCTTGGCACCAGAGGGCGTTGGGATAATCAGTGTCGATCGCCCAGGACCAATCTGCAGATTGGTTTTGCTCAGTGCATATGCCGCATCTGGTGCGTAGTGGAGATTTGGGTGTCCTCCGGAAATTTTTCGTACGACATCAACACAAACACGGGATCGAAAAGTCAACAACTTTGCCTTTTGTAGGTATTGACACCAAGGCTCCAGTATTTCCTCTCCTACCTTGACAGCCTGTTGTGGGTCTTTGCATCGAAGTTGTACGCCACAAGAGAGAAACGCAGTCGGTGTGTTGTTTTTGTTTGCCCTGTCGAGGTAGGCGGACATGTATTCAAAATGCTCTGATTCGTTGCAGTACACAAGTCCGCCTCCGCCGACGACAACGATATCTGCCCAATCCACCGCGGTGACATCTGGATATGGAGAGTCAAACCGAACACGATGCGCGTCCCCGAACCATTCTAAAAATACAACCTTGTAAGCATCGTCACCGATATTTCCATACCCGCTTGCGCCCACGAATAAGAGATTCATGAGCTCAGGTTATCACCGTTCAGGTAATAAAATCCGAAAAACACTGCCACTGCCCACCTCGCTTGAGACATTCGCCTCACCACCGTGGTGCAAGGCAATGTGCTTCACAATGGCCAAGCCCAGTCCAGTGCCACCCATTTCACGGCTTCGGGCGCGGTCAACACGGTAGAAGCGCTCGAACAGTCTCTTCTGATGTTCCGGAGAAATGCCTGGTCCTTCGTCTTTGACCTGCAACTCGATTTGTCGATGGGGCAAGCGGTGCGCCGCCAACGTGATCGTGGTGCCTTCCGCTGCGTAACGCAAGGCATTTTGATACAGATTGCTGAGGGCCTGTTCGATCAGTCGAACTTCCACTTGTATCGCCAGATCTTGGTCGACATCAATGTGGGTCTTCATGTCACGCGTCGAAGCCAAATCTTCGTGCAGTGACTTCATTCGAGTGAACATCGCCTCGGCATCGACGTGCTCCAAACGCTCAGGATCAACTTCGTCCGCGTGCTCCAGCTTTGAAAGTTCCAGGAGGTCCGCGATGATGTTGCTGATGCGTTCAGTGTTGCGGTAAATCACTTGAATGCATTTCCGCTTGGTGTCCTCATCAAGACCTTCTTCCAGCATGGTTTCCGCATATCCCCGGACCGACGTAATTGGGGTCTTGAGTTCGTGGGAGACGTTCGAGGCAAAGTCGGTGCGCATCGACTCCAACTTGCGTATTCGCGTCACATCATCCAGAAGGATGACCAGGCCGACGCGGTCACCTGATTCGGAATCCATGATGGGGTGGCCGATGGCATTGATTTCACGGCCGCCACGTCGATAAATTCGAATGTCACGGTTGAGGTCATCATCGCGAGCGAGCCCGTCGGTCACAAAGCCCAAGAGTTCCGGCTCGCGAAGAACCTCGCCGAGTTTGCGCCCACGGTCTTCGGGGAGCAGTCCAAGAATCGATGATGATGCTTCGTTGCTGTTGAGAATGTGCTGCTCGTGATCGACCGCGATGATGGCGGCTGCAATCGATTCCATGATGGCTTGTTGTTCCAACTGGTGCGTACGCATGTCGCGCATTCGGTCGTCGAGTCGACCGGCCATGCGATTGAGTGCGTCGGCCAATTTGTTGTGATCTGCAAATCCGGGAGGTTGGATCCGGTCTCGAAGATCACCACGTCCAAAGCGTCGGGCGGCTTCGATGGCCCGCCCCATCATGTTCCACTGGATGCGATTGGCAAACAGATGAATGCTTGCGCTTCCTGCCACAAGTGCGGAGATCACCACCAAAATTTCTGTTGTTGTGAGATCTTGTTGTTTGGAGTTCCACAGCAAAAAAGCACCCGCAAAAACTTGCAGCAGGATGAGGAACGCGCCGGACCACCAGTGGATGGATCGATTGTTCATCAGGCGCCGTCTGGGCTTTCAGACAACCGGTAACCCACCCCACGTACGGTTTCAATCATTCGGCCGGCTTCTCCAAGTTTGCGACGAAGCGCGGTCACGTGCACATCAACGGTACGACTGGAAAGAATGGTGTTTCCGCCATGCACGGCCGAAATGATCTGGTCGCGGGTTCGAACAAAGCCTGGTCGACCTGCGAGATATTTCAAGATGCCAAACTCGGTGACGGTGAGGTTGAGAGTTTCGCCCCGTACGGTGACGCGGTGGCGTTCGGTGTCAATCACCAACTCCTCGGCCAAGGTAATCAAGCCTCCAGGCTTTGATTCCGTTTCTCCCGATGCGGTGCGTCGAAGCACACTCTTGACCCGGGCCACCAAGACCCGAGGGCCGAATGGCTTCGTGATGTAATCATCGGC
>CALDQF010000031.1 GCA_937911845.1 uncultured Phycisphaera sp.
CACCGTCCAAATCAACTCTCGGGCGGTCAAAAACAGCGTGTGGCGGTCGCCCGAGCGTTGCTGACCGACCCAGCCCTCCTCCTCGCGGACGAGCCCACGGGCAACCTTGACACCAAAACCACTGAAGAAATCATGAGACTGTTTGCAGACTTGCACGACGAAGGGCGAACGGTAGTCGTCGTGACCCACGAGCCGGAGATCGCCGAGTGGTGCACCCGTGTGGTGCGGCTTCGCGACGGATTGATCGAGTCGGATGAATCCGTGGAGCCGCGACGATGAATCTTTCCCCTCGGTTCATCCTGCAAACCATTCTTTTGGCGGTTCGACAAATCCGCGCGCACAAGCTTCGCTCGTTCCTCACCACCTTGGGCATCATGATTGGCGTGGCTTCGGTGTCCACCGTGATCGCCGCCCTCACCGGTCTGAAAGAACAAGTGCTTAGTGAGTTTGAATCTTTCGGAGCGAGCAAAATGTTCATCTTTCCCGATCAGCCGGATCGGGCCGGACAAAATCGCTATCCCTGGCGAGAGATCAAACTGAAAGAACGCGAGCTCGACGGATTGGTGGAGAACTGCCCCTCCTTTGAACAGTTCACACCGAACACCGACTTCCGAGCCACGGTCATCCATGGTCGAAAAGAGGTGCCCAACATCAATGTGGTTGGCATTTGGCCAAGCTGGCACGACATCGAGAACCGACCCGTCATCATGGGACGACCGTTTGTCGAAGCCGACGAAATCGATGCCAAACCTGTGGCCATTGTGAACGACGATGCCATCACCGAATTGGAACTTCCGATTGACCCTGTGGGCTCCATCATCATGGTGAAAGGCCGACGCTTTTTGATCGTCGGGGTAATCGAAACCAACCGCACCGGAATGATGAACTTTCAACCGGAGCAAACTGAAATCTGGGTGCCATTTTCCACCGCCCGGCGGATGCAGAGCCCTTGGTCTTTTTTCTACATCACCGGCCAAGTGAAGTCCCCGGATTTGGTGGACGAAGCCACCGCAGAAATCCGTTACGTCATGCGTTCGATGCGGCAGTTGGGTCCCGACGACCCTGACACGTTCCGCATCGAGGCCATCGATCAATACATCGAACAATTCGGAAAACTGGCCACCGGCATTACCGCCATTGCGGCGGGAATCGTGGCCATCAGCTTGTTGGTGGGTGGCATTGGCATCATGAACATCATGCTGGTTTCGGTAAGCGAACGAACACGAGAAATCGGCCTTCGAAAAGCCGTCGGGGCGACACCATCGGCGATCATGCTTCAGTTTCTGTTGGAAGCGGTGGTGCTCTCCCTTCTGGGAGGATTGATCGGCTTGGGCTTGGGCCAAGGACTGGCGTTCCTGCTCACCATTCCAGAACAAGGACTCCAGTCGGCCAACATTCCTTCCTGGGCGGTTGCATTGGCCGTCGCGTTCAGCGCCGGCACCGGTGTGATTTTCGGCTTTTTTCCGGCCATGAAAGCGGCCCGATTGGACCCCATTGAGGCATTGCGTCATGAATAAACCAACCAAACTCTTCTTTTGGTCATGGACCTGCTTCATGCCATGGCTGGCCACCGGCTGCCAACAGTCAACCGCCCTAACTGCCTCCGGGCCAGTGCCATCTCTGATCCCTGCGGTCGAACTGCCGGCGCAGGCATCACCAATCAATCCAGAACCGCGGAAAACCTTAACCACCACTCCTCCTACTGAATCCGTTAAGAACTCCCCCGTTGAGCTGGACCTTGGAAGTGTGCGGGCCTCCGCCCTCAAAAACAACCTCGACATCCAAGTGGAGCTGCTGAGCATCGACAGCGCGTCAGCCAGCCTTGAAGAAGCGCGTGCGATCACGGACCCCACTTTGTCCGCCTCGCTCAATCGAAGCAGCAACAACAGCCCCGCGGCCCAAGACACCCAGGGTTCGCAAAACGACAACAGTTCTGCTTCCCTGGGTCTCACCATGCCATTGGGCGCCGGCGACAACCTTGACGTCCGTCTTCCTTGGTTCCGCTCTTCCACCAACGCTGCATTCAGTCTGTCGTCTTACAACGCCGCTCAACTGGATGTGACCTATCGGTCCCCGTTGACCAAAGGCCGAGGCGTGAAGAATTTCGAACGTGGCATCAGAATTGCCCAAACCGAGTTGGATCTCACGGTCTTGAACACCCGATTGTCTATCACCAACACTCTGGCCAATGCGGAACGGTCGTATTGGACGTGGTATGCCGCGGGTGAAGCGGTGGCCGTGGCGAAGGAACGGGTACGTCTGGCCGAAGATCAAATTGCCCGAGCCGAACGCAGGGTCCGGGCCGGAGCTTCGGCGGAGCTTGAAGTGCTGCGGGCCAAGAGTGGCTTGAGTTCAGCCCAAGAGGCGCTTTTAAATGCTGATGTCAACCATCGCAACGCCGAACGTGCACTGCGGGCTGCAATGCGTCGTCCGGATCTCCCACTGGGTCAACAAGGCGGATTGACGCCAAACACCCTTCCAGACCCCAGTGTTCGAAGCCTTGACCGGGAAGCACTGGTGGATCTGGCTAAGAGTGAACGGGCTGAAATCGCCCAACACCAAGGACGCCTCTCCAACTTGCAAGAGCGACTTGAGGGCGCTCAAGACAACGAACGCGTCGCGGTTGATTTTGTCGCAGGGTGGGGCCGATCGAGCATTGGCAACAGCTTTGAAGACGCGTTTCGATCCATCAACGATGGCCGCGAATGGTCGCTGGGCTTCAACGCGACCATGCCTTTGACCAATCTTGCTGCGGAAGCCCAAACCCGATCGGCACGGTTGGCTCGCCTCCGTGAAATACGCTCTGGCGTTTCCGTCATGGATCAGATCGAGCGTGAAGTCCTTGATGCTGCCGACCGGTACGAAAGCGCAGGTGAGCGAATCAAAGCTGCCCAAGAAGAACTCAAAGTGACCGAAGCGGCGTTAGGCGGAGAACAACGACAGTTTGAAGCCGGGACCGTAACCAGTCGACAAGTACTGGAAGCGGCAGAAGCTTTGGCCGCGGCTCAGAATCGGATGGTGAGTGCGCTGACGGATCTGGAAACCGCTCGAATTGATCTTGCCGTCGCCTGCGGCGGGCTGCTCGGTCGAGATGCGATTGACTTTGGCCAGAACGACTGATCAGCCGCGAATACTCAGCCAAGCACCAATCGCAAGTGGACACAGCAACAGCGTGGGGAGGTACGGCGCAATCTCTGGAGAAAATCCGGGGATGTCGGCCAACATCGAACCCCAAGTGAGAACGAACCCCCCAAGACCCAAGGCAATGGCGTGTGTTCCTGCACGAATCAAACCATCCGGGCGGGGACCAAGCAAGGCAGGCAACGCTAAGAAAGGCAACAATATGCCGGCCAACAACGCAGAGAAGTGCGCGGAGTACTGACGGCGGAAGCGATCTTCAACGGAATTAACTTCTTGCCCTCCAGATTCCAACCGCTTCAGTGTTCGAGCGATATCTGTCCAGCCAAAAAGCGAAGCGAATTGTGATCGGTGCCGGGCCAACAGCACCATGGGGTCCAGATCGGTAGTCAAGGACGCGACCGCCTGGGGAGGACGCGGCAACTCGGCCAGATCGATGGCCCACCCCTCTTTCAGTGTCCAGAGGCCGTTCTCATCCCAGTTCGCAGCGGCCGCTTCGATACGTCGCACGGTTCGACCGGTGTCGTCTCGCTCGAGCACCAAAACATCAGCCATGGTGCCTTGGACCGGATCACATGACCCCGAACACCAAAGTCGACCCGAGCCATCTGGAGTGGGCGGAACCGCAAATGCACGGATAGCGTCCTGCCCAATGTCACCATGGGTTCGAGCCAACACCGGAGCCAACTTAGGAACCATGAACTCTTGGTTTAATCCTTGGAGAACGATCAAAATCAACGTGCCTTCCACGATCGGACGCATCAACGAACGACGAGAGATCCCCGCCGCCTGCAGACCCACAATTTCTCGGTGCCGCTGCATACGAACGAAAGTGAAACCAGCGGCTCCCACCACCGCCGGAGACCAGAGCAATGCGTACAGCTGGAACAACCGAGGCAGTTGGAAATCGACCACAAATCCAAAGGCCTGAACGAACCTTTGGATCCCCTCGCCCGAGGTCACCTCGAGGTATTCGTGGAACGTCAACAACGTGTCAATGCTGGTCCCCAGCAGAAAGAGCAAGCCGAACAGCAACACGAAATTACCTAGAAATCGGGCCCGGACCGTGCGTCGAATCAATGGCGGAAGGAAGAATTTCATGCCGGTCGACTCCGGATGGCCGCCAGACCACCAAAGATGAGCGGCAAGACTGGTCCGGCCACCATGATCCAGATCCCATTGTCAAGACCAGTGCGAACGGCGTTGGCTCCAGCCACGACCAAGAGCATGGAAAACAAGGCTGGCATGTACGCCACGGACCACACCAAAAGCAACGGACGCCCCCGCATACGCAACGCCAAGGTCGCGCCCAACAATGTGAGCCCTGGCAAAGTGGCGGGCATGGCCACACGGAACCATCGGTTCGAAATCGATTCCCGGAACGTGCGATCCACCACGCGTTCCAAGAGCCGGCGGGTTGATGCTTCGATGGAATCCAAACGGGGTTGAATCGCCTGCCACGTCAGAACGGGCGCTTGTAAATCGACACTCGTCAATTGCAAGTCGTTCAGGAACACCTCCCGGGCCTCGGGCTCTTGTCCCACTTTGGCTTGAGGCAAATGCAAACGGATACCCGTCTCGGCGGCGTCAGCTCGGCCCAACCATTGTTCCATCCCTCGAGATGCAGAGAGGCCTGCATCGGTGACTTGGATCGAAGCGGTAGGTGCGGAGAGGGATCGGGTTTGGTCTTCTGATCGTCGTCGCAATTGGACCTTGCCCAAGCACCTTCCGTCTTGGTCCACACCTTGAGCCGACAGTTGCCAGACCTCTCCGTCTCCGGGCGATCGGAGTTCCACAAATCCCACTTCGCGCAGACGTTCGTCCACGTTGGCCATGACCCGTTGGTCACGCTCGGCTTTGGCCAGAACTTCCAAGATTTTCATCACCTTGGGCGAACGGTCTGGCTCGTCCATCCAACGAACGAGCTCTGGAGAAGTTTGGACTTTGGCTCGTCTTCGGCGCGGATCTTCGGGGTCATACATCCGGATTGGCTTGGGATCGGCAATAGACGCCAAGACACCATCCTCCGGACGACTCATCACCGCGTCACGCATTCTGAGTTCCATTTCACGGGGCCGGTTACCGTCCGCGGCGTACACCAAAATATCGATGCGACGAGCACTAATGTCGGAACTTGGCAAGCCTTCAGCATCCCGAGAAACGATGGTGACCCGGTCAAGTTGCACACGATCTTCAAGGCCCGCACGTTTGTCCGGGCCCAATCGCGCACCACTTGCGGCGTGAATCCAGACATCACCAGTATCAAAAGCTTCGCCCCGTTCGACTGAGCGGGCCAAGGCACTGGCCAGCCCACGAGCCACGACCCCTTCCGCCGCAGCCCAAGCACGGGGAACCATGAAATTCGACAACAAGGCCAAGAAGATGCCCGCCATCAAACCGCCAATCGCAACCGGAAGCACCATCCGAAATGGAGAACGCCCACATGCAGCAGCGGTGACCACTTCTCCATCGTTGGCCATGCGGTACACCGCAAGAGTCGCACCAAGGCCAGCGGCCAAAGGCAGGGAGTATTCGAGCATGGGCAGGGCCACCAGGAACAAAAATTCTGCCATATCCCCCGCAGAGTCAAAGTCCCCACGACCCAGTGGACGAAGGGCCGCCCCAAAGACCGACAACACCAGTACCACCGCCAAGGTGTAGCCCACCGAGCGCAAAGTCTCTCTGATTACCATGCGATCGAGACGAGACAAGATGCCGAACATACGCGAAAGCCATCCAGCTCAAGCTGGACGGGTCATGCTCCTAGGATCGAGCAGTCGATCCAACTCCTCGGGGTCCACCAATCCGCGGCGTAAGGTCTCTTCACGAACAGTCGATCCATTTTTAAAGGCCACTTTGGCAATATCGGCGGCTTCGTCGTAACCAATCACTGGTGCCAAGGCTGTGCATGTCATCAGGCTGCGTTCCAAATGACGCTCGATCTCTGACAAGTTGGGTTCCAGACCGTTCAGGCAACGGTCGACCAACATTTCCGCCGTGGCGGACAAAAGGCCCACTGAATCCAAGAGTGCATCGGCCATCATGGGCATTGCG
>CALDQF010000032.1 GCA_937911845.1 uncultured Phycisphaera sp.
ACATGAAGTGGAACCAGTGCTCACTCCGCTCGCTGTTGACGAAGGTCACCCGTTCCCGTTTATCAGCAATCTCTCCACGAGTTTGGGCGTTCTGCTTCGAGCGCCTGGCGAAAGTGCCAAACAGTTTGCCCGCATCAAACTCCCGGATGGTTTACCACGCATGGTGCCCGTACCTCACATCGGCCCCGTGGGGCTGATCCAAAATCCCAATCGGATTCGATTTGTCCCGCTGTGGCAACTGGTCGAAGCCAATATTGGCGCAGTCTTCCCAGAAATGGAAATTTTGGACAGCGCGTTGTTTCGCCTGACTCGTGGCGCGGGACTCGAGACCGGCGAAGAAGATGATGACGAACCAAACCTTATGTCAACGGTGGAGACCGAGCTGGCACGCCGAAGATTTGCCGGCCCAGTTCGTCTCGAGATGGAGCCAGAATCCAGCCGTGAACTTCAGTCTTTGCTATTGCTTGAACTCGGGCTGCCCGAAAGTGCGGTCATGGTGCGAACAAGCCCGTTCGAACCGGCCGCATATCACCAATTGGCAGACTTGACCCGTTCCGATCTGCAGCGAAAAAAATGGATCCCCACGGCTCCTCGCCGGTTGAGAGAGAACTCCGACATCTTCTCGAGCATCCGGGATGGCGACCTCTTTGTGCATCACCCCTACGAGAGTTTTCACGACTCCGTTGAACGCTTTGTCAACGATGCCGCTCACGATGACAAAGTCGTGGCCATCAAACAAACGCTGTACCGAACCACCAGCGACTCTCCTTTCATCGAAAGCCTGATCCATGCCGCGGAAGCCGGGAAACAAGTCGCCTGCCTGGTGGAACTGCGTGCCAAGTTTGATGAACGCAACAATGTGGGATTGGCACGTGTCCTTGAAAAGCACGGCGTACACGTGGCCTACGGCGTCGTGGGTCTGAAGACCCACTGCAAACTTTCCCTGGTCATTCGGCGTGAAGGCGACGGCCTTCGCAGGTATGCGCATGTCGGCACGGGGAACTACCACCCAGACACAGCCCAGCTCTACACCGATTGCGGGATTCTGTCTTGCGACCCTCGCTTGACCGAAGACGTGGCCGATGTGTTCAACTTCCTGACCGGTCGGTCACGTAAGAAGAATTTCAACGGCATCCTTCTGGCCCCCCAAACAATGAAGGCCACTTTCCTTCGTCTCATCAACGAAGAGGCAGAGCATGCAACCAACGGTAGACCGGCCCGCATCTGGGGCAAAATGAACCAGCTGGAAGACCCGGAGATCATTCAGGCGCTGTATCAAGCGTCCCGAGCTGGGGTCAAGATCCAGTTGATCGTTCGCGGATTCTGCCTGCTTCGACCTGGCATCCCCGGTCTCAGCGACAACATCACAATCGTTAGTGTGATTGGCCGATTCTTGGAACACTCGAGAATTTTCCACTTCTCTGGTGGAAAGTCGGCCCCCTCCCAAGGGATGTGGTATCTGGGCAGTGCCGATTGGATGCGGCGGAACCTTGAAAACAGGGTTGAGGTGGTGACCCCAATCCGGGATAAGAGTTGCATCAATCGCATGCAGGAGATCATGGAAGTTGGTCTTTCTGATGCAAGGAACGCGCACTTGATTTTGCCCGATGGCAACTCTGAGCCCATTTCAAATATCGATTCACCACTTGTCAAAGAAGCGGTCAACAAAGGCACATTTGGGACCCTCTGCGACCGCGCTCAACGGGTTCTTGAAATCAGGCCCCAGCCTCAGCTATTGACACGGCCGCCGCGTCGAACAAAAGCGTCAGGGGCCACGAAGCCTCAATCCAAATCCACTAAGACATGGGATAACGCCACCGCACGCGTGACTCGGGTCATGCTTTCCCTACCCTGGCTTGACCAACGTGAATTGGCACTGACCACGGGACACAGCCCTCGTGGAATGACCAACCTGCAACTAAAGGCCACGGCCGCGGGCTGGATTCGGGTGCACCGGATCGGTCGAAGTGTGGTTTGGGAAGTACGGCCCGCCGCGGTAAAAGACCTCACCGCCCGCACAACGGTCGTTCCAGGGCGCGGCGCATTTGACAAGAGGTGGCTCCAGATGCGTTTGCAAGCATGGCTTGAAGCAGGCAATGCTGCGGTCCATCGAGGCCAAAAGATCACGGATCCTGTCGAAGCTGTCCTGCCCGACGGCAGCCTTTGCCGCTGGCTGATCCTGCCGAGTCGCCGGATGATGACTTCAACAGCAAAGCAGGATGCCGAAAGCGACGGCAACCTCATCATTGTGGAGCGCACCCGGGCTGATGCCAAAAGAACTCAATCCCGAACTGGGTTCCAAGCTCTTAGCACGATTGAATTCATTAAAGGAACTCCCCCAACGCTGGTTGGGAGACACTCGGTCTAGAAGATCACCCTTCGATGTCTCGTCCTTCAAGACGGACTTTCAGTTGAACCTGCTTCCCGTCACGGACCACCGTGATGGCCACCACATCACCTGGATCGTGCTCGCGCAGCAGTTCCATCCAGCCTCGAACATTTTCAACGGTGTTTTCATTCCACCCCACCAAGATGTCACCAGACTGAACACCCGCTTTTTGGGCCGATCCACCTTCCGTGACACCGCCGACAAGGATTCCCGTGAGATCATCGTCGTAGGAATCAGGACGAATACCAAATCGGACTCGGATTGACGCTCGGCTCGGCGTGTCGCTGCCTGCACTGCGACGGCTTCCTCGGTCGGATCTGGGAATCCAAGCAGTTCGTTCCGGCAGAAGCGCGGCGGATTTGATGATGTCTGCAAAAAGGCGAGTCATCTGCATCCCAGAGACAAAATTAATCTTGTCCGATGTGTCGTCCGGAGTGTGGTAATCATCATGAAAGTTCTCAGTAATACCGAACAGAGCAGGAATTTCACGGCTCAGAAACGAGGTGTGATCGCTCGCACCTGGAGAACGGGATGGAAGAGTCACCTCAAGGGGGCAGTCCTCGACTGCGGCTTCAATGATGGCTCGTAATCCGACGCCGGTCTCGGCCCCGGCCACCTGCACCTTGCCATCGATCGCCCGACCAATCATGTCAAAATTGGTCATCAAACTGACGTCTGACAGAGGCCAAATGGGGTCATCGACAAACGCCCGGGAACCATTCAACCCCGACTCTTCAGCACTAAACCCAACGAAGAGGATGCTGCGCGCCGACTGGTCTTCGGGCAAGTCTGCATAGGCCTGGGCCATCGACTTGGCAATCATAAGAATTCCCGCTGATCCTGAGGCATTGTCGTCGGCACCAGGATGCAACTGCCCGGCGCCACGTCGGGAACCGAAATCTCCTTTACCCAGGTGATCGAGATGCCCACCAACCACAATGGCTTGTTGGGCAAGTTCACCGCGTCCGGGCAACAGACCTACGACGTTTTCTCCCCATTGTTGCTCTTCCTCAATGGCCCCTTCCAAGGTGATCATGCCGTTGGTGAGGGCGATGGGGCCCGAACCCTGGTCGGCCAATTTTCGGAATTCAGAAGAACTGCGACCATCAGCATCCAAAGCCTTCAACAAGCGGTCTCCAGCTTCGATGGAACACATGTAGATCGGAAAGCGTGCAGTCAGACGTTGGGTGGCTGCGATCATCGACTCCGCTCGATCATCACTGCAATTCGGAGGATTGAGGATCACAATGGCGGCCGGGTTTCGCGAGCCGACCGCAGCAATTTTGTTGGCAAAAGAGGCATCTCGCGACCATCGTCGGTTGGACCACTGGCTCTCTCCGTTTTCATCCATGGGCTCAAAGCGAAAGAACACAGCCACTTTGCCAGTCAGATCAGTGTCATTCGAGAAGTTGGTGTAGTCGCGGCCTTCAACCTCCAAGCCGTAGCCAACAAAAACAGCCTGCCCCGCAAAGCCATCTGTCCCCGCGCCCATGCCGGTCAGCATGAAGTCGGTGTCGCCTTGAAACTCATCCAATTCGCCGTTCACGACCGTGGCCATCGCTTGCCCCGAACGGATGAAGTCTGTGCCCAAAGAAAATGGATGTCGGTAGCCACCTGGGTGTCCCGTGCGCGGCTCAACGGCAGGTTGCAGGCCAACGGCACGGAGGTGGTGTTCAAAATAATCCTTGGCTCTTTCCATCCCTGGGGTGCCCGGGAGTCGGCCATCCATCCACTGCGAGGACAAGACCACGATGTGCTCGTGGAACTCTCGGGTTTCGTCATCGACGGTGGCCAAAGCATCACGTATGGCGCCGTCTTGCGCAAAGAGAGAAAGGGCGATCATGGACAATAAGGACATCGAATACTCCATCTTGCGGAAGTGACCTTCCACGGCTGAACACACGAGCATAGCCTGTAGTAGTGCTGCCTTACCTCCTCAGCTTGTTCTTTGCTCTGCATCCGCAGGATGGACCACATGCTGAGGTTGATCTGACGGTCGAGGATCGCCAAATTGCCCTCGTGGTCACCGCCAATTTGGCGTGGCTGGACGAATTGATGGATATTCCTCGTGAACTTCCCGACAATCTCCATCCTTCCGAAACGGGAACAGCGGTAGAAGCCCTTCAAGATTTTCTCTTCGCAAAAGCAACAGTGGTCATTGACGGCGCACCGGCTTCGCTCTGGACCAGCACGTCACCCATCGCCAATCACCCCGATCCCGCACTCCTGCCGCTGTTCCCAAACGCAGGCATGCGAGGGCTCCGAAAATGGCGCTTTGAGTTCCGCACCCAGCTCAGTCAACCCCCCAAGCAAGTCACGCTGCGCTGGCATGATTTTGCACCCGATCGCATCACCGATCCCCTGGATCCACCACCTCTGCCCGTGACCGGTGAAATTCAAGCCCAAGGACTGGTGGATCCGTTCATGCTCACCCCAGCGGAACCTGCATACACATGGTCACGAGTGTCAGGCGGCCTTGGCGATCGCCTCGCCACCTATCCAATCCCAACCGCGGTGACCAAACCGATTTCGATCGCCCTTCGATATGGCTTGGGAGCATCAATCGTGGCCACCCTGTTGCTGTGGCGATATTCAACGCGCCGGCTTCCAGTCGCGGCCCTGCTGAGCGTGTCTCTTGGGCTCGCGCTGATTCTGTTCCAAACACCCCAGCGAGAGATCCCCACCGAACAATTGTCAGCCGCTGCCAAAGCGTTGCACCTAAACATGTACCGAGCCTTTGATTACACCGACCGAGACACCGTGTACGACAGTTTGGCCTTGTCCGTTGAAGGAGAGCTCTTGGACACGGTCTATGAGGAAATCTTCGCCTCATTGGTGATGCGCGATGAAGGTGGCGCGGTGGCTCGAGTGACGAGTATCACTCATCATGGCGTGACCCCGAACACGCCGACGCTCCTCACTCGAGAAGGAACAGCACGGTGGAGCTCCATGGTCCGCGTGCAATGGACAGTGCGCGGGCGAGTGACGCACTGGGGCCACTCCCACCAGCGAGCCGACCGATGGTCAGCCTTGTTTCTACTGCAAGAAACTTCCGACGGGTGGCGCTTCACTGAGGGCGACTTCGAGGAACGCATTCCCGAGGATTTGGAGATCCCCGATGTCCTCTGAGCCCGTCATCCTTCTGGAAGAGGTGCTGGTGGAACGTGGAAATTTCCGCCTTGAGATTCCCAAACTCCAGATCCGTCCCGGGGAACGCGTTGGCATCATCGCGCCAAGTGGTCAAGGAAAGAGCACCCTGCTCATGGTGTTGGCCGGATTGATCTCTCCCACCCGGGGTCATGTCTCTGTCAACGGGGCTAATCCTGCAGTACAGCCATCGGAATGGCGGGCTCAAAACTTGGCTTGGATGGGCGCTGAGTTGGAACTGCCGGCCGATTTGCGGGTCCACGAGCAGGTGTGCTTGGCTGCTCATCTGATGAAGCAGCCGACGCCCACTCTGGACATCATCAATGCGGTC
>CALDQF010000033.1 GCA_937911845.1 uncultured Phycisphaera sp.
CCGGATCATGGAAGAGGCCGAGACGATCATCCGCGAGAAGCTGGCCAGGATGGCCGGAGCAAATTGAACAAACCAGGAAGTCCCTTCAAGCCCTCCCTACAGATCTGGCCGAGTCGTGGGGTGACGCGCTTGATGCTTTGGTCAAGTACCACGACGAGGCGATTGCGGCATGGCGGTACCGGCCGATCAAAGGCTGGGTACACGGTGACGCCCATCTGGGGAACCTCTTGCGCACCGAACAAGATGAGGTCCGGTTGATCGATTTTGCCGAGGTGCGAGCTGGACACTGGGTGGAGGATGCCATCGCGTTGGAACGTCCACTCTGGCAGCGGCCAGAACTCCTCGCCAAAGTGGATCCGGTCGACATGATGGCGGGCTACCGACGCGAGCTGGGATTACCCGTGGCGGCTGAAGATGGACGTCTGGCCGCCATTCGCCGAACCCTTCTGGCGGCGACCGCACCCGCGTGGTCCCGGACTGAGGGTGGATTTTCGGGCTTACGGTCAACACTGAAGGTGCTTGAGCAAGGGCTCCGAGAGATCCACTGATTCTCATATCCGATTCGAATTGTCTTCCGCTAAGATGTCTCGTTCGGAGCAACCCATGACCGAAGAACGAAACAATCCTTCCAATCCCGCTGATGAGTCACCCGAGTTGGATGCCCGTCTCAATCAAATTGAGACGGCAACCGAAAAAGACTCCAACGTGAACGAAGACTTCGTTCAATGGCTGAAAACCAGCTTCCCGATCTACGTTTTGGCGTTTGCCGCCGCGGCTGGTGGTTACATCTGGTACTTCCAAGATCAAGCCACCCAACAAGCCAACACCATTGATGCTTGGCGTGAATTCCGTGCCGCCTCCAACCCTGATTCACTGCTCGAACTTGCCAGTGAAAAGGAAGTCACACTGCCCCATCTCTCGGTCCAAGCCCGCCTGCAAGCAGGCAACCTGCAGTTGCAAGCGGTTCGACGCAACCGTCCGGTGAACGCCGAGGCCGACTCCACCGAAACCCTCAGCGATGAAGCGCGGGAAGCGACGCTCTCTGGCGCTGAAGCCGCCTTCAAAGCCGCAGAAGCGTCCGCGGGCCTTCTCCCCGATCCCATGATCCAACGAGCCACTGCCTTGGCGGGCTTGGCAGCCGTTGCCGAATGCCGAGGTGATCTCGAAGCCGCAGCAAGCTATTACGAGCAGGCCGAGTCCACGGCCGAGTCCATCCCGCCATTTGCCGCAAGGTTCCGTACGGCCCGTGAAACCATGGCGGGACTCGACACACCACGAACCCTTCCCACGGCGGCCGAGGTCTCTGACCTGCGGACGCGTGCAACTTCACAGTCCAACCCGACCGAACTGGATCCGGTGTTGACCGAAATTCTCGGGGACGAGTGAGCACAGAAGAACCAGAACTTCTCGACCAAACTGCCGAACTTTTAGGCGGCGGGGGCACCATTGATTTGGAACAACTTCAAGCCCTGCACGCAGCCGCCCAAGATGGTGAACCCGTGGTGGTGCACTTCAAGTTACGTCGTGACCTCGATAAGCGCCTGGACCGCTATCTCACCGACCGGATCCCATTCCTGTCCCGAACCGGATTGCAGCATCTGATTCGAGATGGCGCGGTCCTTGTCAACGACCGCGCCCCCAAGCCTTCGACAAAATTACGCCAAGGCGATCGGTTAGCAGTATTTCTTCCCGCTCCCCCCAGCTCGGACATCCCGGCCGAACAGCATGATTTTGACGTGCTGCACGAGGACGAGTACATCATCGTGCTCAACAAGCCGGCGGGACTCTTGGTGCATCCGGCAAAAGGACATCAATCTGGCACCCTGGTCAACGCTTTGGCATGGCACTTCCAAAACCGAAGTGGCGGTGAACTCTCCAAGGTGGGCCAAGATCATGCTCGACCTGGCATCGTGCATCGGCTGGACCGTCACACAAGTGGGGTGATGGTGGCGGCCAAAAATGAAACCGCCCATTGGCGGTTGGTAAAGCAGTTTGAAGAACGAACTGTGGGCAAGCGGTACCTCGCCATCGTCCACGGAATCCCGGAGCCCGCTGCAGAACTGATCGACACCCCACTGGGGCCTCACCCGCGACAGCGTTTGCTGCAGGCGGTTCGAAACGACGAACTGGGCAAACCGGCGGTTTCGATCTATCGCACGCTCGAACAATATGAGGAGCACGCCTTGGTGGAGGTGGAACTGAAGACAGGTCGAACCCATCAGATTCGAGTGCACCTTTCACACCGAGGGCACCCACTTCTGGGAGATGACTTGTACGGAGGCAAGAGAAGTCTTCCTGCTGCACTTGGACCGGGGCCCGACGAATTGGATCTCGCCAAGCCAGTGGTTGACCGCCAAGCCTTGCATGCAACCCATCTTCGCATTCACCACCCCATCAGTGGGGAGCCGATGTCTTTTGCGGCCTCGCCTCCCGAAGATTTGTGTGGAGCCGTGCGTCGACTCAGGCGTGGTGGATGCACCACGTTGTCCCCGGCGGGAGCAGAATTGTCAGGCAGTTTGTTCGATTAGCGAATGCGCAGTGTGACCAAAGCCACGGTGGCCAGCACAACACCCACAATCCAGAAACGGGTCACCACCTGCACTTCACTCCATCCGCCCAAACGGAAATGGTGATGAACGGGGGCACAGCGAAAGATGCGCCGCCCCTTCCGAAGTCGGAACGACCCCACTTGAAGAATCACACTGGCCATGTTCAGAAAGAACACCCCCGCGATGAGCACGAACAACAGTTCCTGACGGATGGCCAGAGCAACAAAGCCCAACAATCCCCCGATCGCCAAAGCCCCGGTGTCTCCCATAAAGACGCGAGCGGGGTTGACGTTAAACCAAAGAAAGCCCAAAGTCGCACCCAACAATCCCCCCAACGGCACAAGGAGTTCTTCTGCGCCTTGAACGTAAGGCAAAAGCAATTCCTGAGACAGATCAACTTGCCCGGCAATCCAGCAGGGCAACATCATGGCGATGGTGACGACGACGGTCAGCCCCGGCGCGAGTCCATCCATCCCATCGGTCAGGTTGACCGCATTGCTGGTCCCGGCCACCATCATGATGGCCAAGAAGACAAAGGCGATTTGCGGGAGCAAAATCACCGACTCCGACAGGATGCTCGATCCGGGAATCCACGTCCTGAAGAAAGGAACATTCATCACCAACGCCGTCGGTTGAGGGATGCCTCCCTCTAAACCCACCAATGCGGTCGCGCCACTTTCAAAATGTCGGTGGAGAAAAATCCCCATCAAGACAGACAAGCCCACTTGGAAGAGGAGCTTTTCCCACATCCGCAGACCGTCCCTTGAGCCCTCCCGCTTGCCTGCGGTGAGCTTCAACCAATCATCAAAGCCCCCCAGCAAGGCCAAGAACAGGGTGGTGGCCATGGCGAAGTGCACCAAGCCCTCTCGCAAATCAGCGAAGAGCAAGACGGAGAGCATCAACGCACCGACGATCAGGATCCCACCCATAGTGGGCGTCCCTGTTTTTTCCTGAGTCAATTCATCAAGGTCTCGATGGTTGGATTGGGCCAAGTCGCCAATCTTCTTGGCCCGCAACCAAGCAATCACCGAAGGGGCCGCCAGGAGCACGGAGATAAAGCCAACCAGAACTGCCAACGCCACCCGAAATTCGGTGCGTTGCATCAAGCGGATCAGGCCGTAGAACCACCAATCGGTGGCATCAATGCATTTGAGTGACAACAGGAACAACATCTTGCTGTTTACCCCATCGACCCCGGAAGGGGTTCCTCTCCAGCCGAAGGAAGAAGTCGTTCGAGGCCTGTACCACGCGACCCCTTCATCAAAACCACCACGGGATGACCCAGCAACAAGTGGAACTGCTCCTGAAGGGACAATGCGTCATTTGCATGCGTCACCGGCAAACCATCAGCTTGGAGGCGCTCGGCGGCGGATGAAAAAGCATCCCCCACCAAAAAGATCTCCTGGAAAGGATCAACCCCATGGGAGTGCGCGATGCTCTCACCCAACTCTTGGTGGGCTTGTTCTGACCAATGCCCAAGCTCCAGAACTTCACCCAGCACCATCACTTTGGGGCTGGCGGGTTCCACGAGGTCGGCAAATGCCGCCATCGCGGCTCGTATGGACTCGGGGTTGGCGTTGTACGCATCATTCCAGATCACAGCCTGGCCGCATTGCCGCGGTGTCAGACGCATCGCCTCAGGGGCCACGGACTCCATGGCTTCAATCGCGTCCGTTGCAGAGACCCCAAATTCACGAAGCACCGCATAAGCCGAAGCAGCATTGCCAACGTCGTGCCTCCCAGCCAAGCGCAAGCGGCACCGCTGACCATCGATCATCCCAATGCGGCGCTGGTCTTCCCACGGACCTGCGTCCCAAACCACATTACCAGCAGAACCAAACCGGACCACCCGAACACCGGTGGGGAGATCAGCCGGCAGTCCTTCGGGCAATACCGCCAACCCACCAGGGCCCAGAGCGCGGAGAAGTTCGAGCTTTTCTTCCCGCACCCCATCCAACGAATCAAATGCACCCGCGTGGGCTTGGCCCACCATCGTCAGGATGGCGGCATCTGGCGCTACCATCTGAGCGAGTGGAGCAATTTCACCGGGAGCACTCATCCCGACTTCAGCGGCAAGCCAGACATGATCCGGAGTCAATTCCAACAAGGTCCGGGGCACCCCAATGTCATTGTTGAAGCTTTTGGGACTCTCAACACCCGGTCCACGCTGCCGCAAGCCCGCCGCCAAAAGGCGTTTGGTGGTGGTCTTCCCGCAAGATCCCGTGACAGCCGTGGAGAAACCAGACCACGCAGCCCGATGGGCAGCGGCGAGGTGTCCCAGAGCAACTCTGGTGTCGGGGACGACCAACTGCGGACAGGAGTGCTGGGCAGCCTGGGCAACGACCACCGCACTCGCACCCAGAGAAACAGCTTGCTCGACGTGGTCATGGGCGTCAAACCGCTCGCCCTTCAGAGCCAAAAACCATTGGTCGGGTTTGATCTCACGGGTGTCCGTTGACAAGGAAAAAAACTGTGGCGCGGTACCAATCCAAGAACCTCCTGTCACCTCAGCTGCCAATGCACCATTCAACACATCAACACCCTGCCTCAGAACGGTAGCGGAGCGCTTCGGCGACATGGCTTCGGTCGTCAAACGCGATGCGGTGGGTCCCTAAAATTTGGTAATCCTCGTGGCCTTTGCCCGCGACGATTAAGACGTCATGCTGCTTCATCATGGCTACCGCACGACGTATGGCTCGGCCCCGCTCGACCTCATGATCAACTTCCGCGAGGGAAGATTCTGGGATCCCATTGAGAATGTCTTGAATGATGGTTTCCGGATCTTCCGTACGGGGATTGTCACTGGTCACCATGACCCGGTCCGCCAAAGTGGCTGCCACTTGGGCCATGCGTGGACGCTTCGAACGGTCACGGTCGCCGCCGCATCCAAACAAAACATGCAGTCGAGCGCCATTGGGAACTGCGGGACGCATGGCGGTGAGCACCTGGCACAACGCATCATCCGTGTGGGCGTAGTCCACGAAAACTTTCACTTCGTGGACTGGGTCTTCCACGGGTTCCAGACGCCCGGGTGGCGCTCGAAGAACTTGCAACGCCGGCAAAATCTGGTCGGGCGTAAGCCCAAGGCCCCGTGCCGCCGCCACACTGCACAACACATTCTGCACGTTGTGTCGACCGGGGAGCGGAATGGTCACGACTGCGCCATCAAATCCAAGACCGTTGATCGAGATTTCGGTTCCATCTGAACGTTCCGAGCGCACCTCAGCGGACAGATCAGCACCGGAGTCAGATTGAGTGGTGACCCGAATCAGTTTCTTGGATCTTGTGGCGCTGATCATGATCTCGGCGGCTTGGTCATCGATATTGACGACAGCGGTGCCATCTTCGGTCAACAGTTCGAACAAACGGGCTTTGGCCGCAGCGTAGTTCGCCATGTCTTGGTGGTAATCCAAATGATCACCTGTCAAGTTAGTGAAAATCGCCACTGAAAATTGCAACGCATCAACCCGGCGTTGATCCAAAGCATGGGAAGAAACTTCCATCAAACACGCTTTGCATCTGGCGTCCACCATGTCGGCCAACAAAGCACTCAACTCTGGGGCGGGCGGAGTGGTCATCGTCGCGGGCTGAATAGCCGGCAACCGGCCCGTCTGATTGCCGACGGTTCCCACCAATCCCGATTCGATTCCGCCGTGTCGTACCAATTGATGAATCAACCAAGTGACCGTGGTCTTTCCATTCGTACCGGTGACGCCAACCACATCCAATTCTCGGGTGGGATGTTCGCACCACGCTTCACACAGATGGGCCAACGCCACCGAAGCATCTTCGGCCAGGATCGTGACCACCCCTTTTCGGGTCTCCACTGCTTCCTCGAGCACCAAAGCCGCAGCGCCCGCCGCCAAGACACTGGGGATGTACTGATGTCCATCGACGTTCTGGCCCCGACGAGCCACAAACAACCAACCTTCCCCGACCTTTCTTGAGTCATCAGTCACCCCTTGGATGACCGGATCATCTCCCGCGGGGAGCTGGATCCCTGGAACCTCTGAAAGCAACCTGGACAAACGCATTCTTGTTGATGCTACGACGGGTTCGTGCCGAACGCGAAGTCCCACCGTTCTTCGTGCTTGCGTCCCGAAGGGGTCATCGCCAAACCGACCAGAACACCGATCATGCCCCAAGTGGTGACCAAACTGGATCCCCCATAACTCACGAGTGGCAAGGTAATTCCAGTGATGGGGAGCAAGCCCAGTGTCATGGAGGCATGCACCAGAGCTTGCGAGACCAACATGGTGGTAATCCCCACTGCAACCAGCCTGCCGAAGGGATGCGTGCACGAACGGGCGATCAGCAATCCCCCAATACCCAAGGCGCCGTACAAGCCCAAAACCAC
>CALDQF010000034.1 GCA_937911845.1 uncultured Phycisphaera sp.
CCCACGAAATCAAGCGGGGGCCATTGTTTGGCAAGCCAGTCCGATGGGGCTTCAGATCCTGTTGGTAGAACGTTCCAGTGGTAAAGGATGGGGTATACCCAAAGGCGGCATTGAGCGTGGAGAAAGTTCAGAAGATGCGGCCTTGCGTGAAGCGTGGGAAGAGGCTGGAGTAGAAGCCAAGTCTCGAATTCAAGAAGTCGGACAGATGCGGTACGTCAAACGAAACCGGCATCAGGTGGTCCAGCTGCATGCAGTGGAAGCCCTAGGTTTGGTCAACGAGTGGCCGGAAGCCCTTTGGCGACGCCGGGCTTGGTTCTCCCTTGAGGATGCCATTCGGGAAGTTGATCGCTTCTCGGGTCTTGAGAAAGCTCTTCGAGCTCTTCAGCCCGCCGCGAAGATCAAGTTGGTCGCTTGACAATGATGCCCAAAAGGGGGGGCCACCCGAACACCCGAGGTGAATCTGGTTGGGGCCGTCGCCCCGCAGTGACGCCGCGGCTTGATCGGCCTTAACCGCTTGACCCCGGGCGTGAATGACCACTTCACCTCCATCGCGATTCCTCATGGCCGCCTTGAGGTTCTTCTCGCGCCAAGGCAGGAACTCTTCCTCATTCCGCATGTCAGATCGGTGACTCGGGCTTCCCTGGATTCAACCAGCTGGTTGGCTTTGTACCCGGCAGCCAATTCTGATGAAGCCTGCTCCGTTCCGCAACGATCCGCAATACCTCCCAAGGCTGCGGGTCATTTGAGGAGGATCCGTGTGGGGCTTCACAAAATTTTGAGGGCAATACGGACCGATTCGGAACTGAATGCATTCCTCCAGCGTTCCAAGACGGCATGATTTCACTTTTTCTCTGCTTCAACCCGCTCCAACAAAGCGCGGAATGCCGCCACGGCCTGCCAAACGTCGAAATTGTGCGGCGAACCTGAAGCGTCAATGAACGTAGTTTGCTTCAAGTGGTGGTTTCATGGGAGAATGATGATTTGGAGGATGCCATGCCCAGCACCATGACTTCGGCCGAGATCGAACAACTGTCCGCTGAGATCCAGCGTATCTCGCCAGCGTTCACCCGGCTTCGGGATCATCTGGCTTCGGTCATTGTGGGCCAGCAAGAGATGCTGGACGGTCTTTTGGTGGCGTTGCTCGCCGACGGCCATGTGCTCCTTGAAGGGTTACCCGGCCTGGCGAAGACCACTGCGGTGTCCACGCTTGCTCGAGGATTTGATGCCTCGTTCCAACGGATCCAGTTCACACCTGATTTGTTGCCGGCCGACGTGGTCGGGACTTTGGTGTACGAGCCCGCCGAGAAAACCTTTGCGGTTCGGAAGGGTCCTGTGTTTGCTCATTTGGTGTTGGCGGACGAAATCAATCGGGCCCCGGCGAAAGTGCAGAGCGCTCTTTTGGAAGCCATGCAGGAGCGTCAGGTCACTATTGGGACGGAAACCCACCCTTTACCTCAACCTTTCTTGGTGATGGCGACTCAGAATCCAATCGAACAAGAAGGCACATACCCACTTCCGGAAGCTCAAACCGATCGATTCTTGTTGAAGATTCTTTTGTTACCTCCCTCGGTCGAAGAAGAACGTGAGATATTAGATCGCGCGATGGGACAAGCCAATCATCCCGTCTCCGCTACGCCGACGATGCTGGAGCCCAATGCTGTGGTCGAAGCCCGTTCGGTCACGCGTCAGATTTATTGTGATCCTCGGTTGCGTGATTACGCGGTCAGCATTGTGCAGGCCACCCGGCGTCCCAGCCAGTTCGGCTTGGCCATGGATGACTTGGTTGAAATTGGGGCTTCACCCCGTGCCACACTTGGTTTGGTGGCGGCAGCACAGGCCATGGCGTTCTTGGATGGGCGTGGATACTGCGTCCCCCAAGACTTCAAGTCAATCGCGCCTGCGGTCTTGCGTCACCGGATTCGGGCCAGCTTCGAGGCTGAAGCTGAAGGTCTTGACGTGGAAGCCATCATTGAACGGTTGCTTGGGCATCTTCCGGTCCCGTGAATCAAGAGACTTCCGAATTGATTCGTCGGGTTCGTCGGCTCGACCTTCGAGCCCGCCGTGTTGCCCGTACTGGCTTGGCTGGTGCGTGGCGGAGTGTGCACCGTGGGCGAGGCATGGCCTTTGATGAGGTTCGGCCTTACACCCCTGGCGATGAAGTCCGGTTTATTGATTGGAATGTCACGGCCCGAGCTGGTGATCCCCACGTCAAAGTCTTCCAAGAGGAGCGGGAACTCCGTCTCTTGATTCTGCTCGACGACAGCGCAAGTCAGTCTTTCGCGGGGGATGCATATGCCAAAATTCGTACCGGCGCTCATGCCGCGGTGGCTTTGGCCGCCGCCGCCACTCGTGGTGGGGACCGAGCTGGCTTGATGACCTTTGACGACAAGGTTCGTGCCCGGATTCCTCTGCGAAGTGGCCCGAGTCATTTGCTTCGCTTGGCGCGTGCCGCCTTGTCGTGCCGGGGCGATGGATCTGGCACCGACTTGATCCCGCCGATCGAGGAAGCCACTCGCACGATGGCGGGTGGCGGAATTGTGGCGATTTGTTCTGATTTCCAATGCGATGGTTGGTCGGAAGCGCTGCGTCGATTGGGGCGACGTTGTGAGGTTCTGCTGCTTCCCATCATGGATCCCGCTGAACTGACGCCCCCTCCGGTCGGGTTGG
>CALDQF010000035.1 GCA_937911845.1 uncultured Phycisphaera sp.
CGCGGACACCTGTCACCGCCCCGATGAACGACTTCCGACTGGCCCCAACCAACCAACGCCGCCCGCTACCGCTCAGTTCTGAAAAGCGCTGCAAAAGAATCCAGTTCTGGTCCACATCTTTTCCGAAGCCAAGGCCTGGATCCAGCACGATGGCATCGGGACTGATCCCGGCCGCCTCGGCCGCCTCGGCTCGGCCTTCGAGAGCAGCCCTGACCTCCACCACAACGTCCTCAAATGCCGGGGGAGAAGACCATGCATCGCTCCATTGGTCCTCTGGTGGGGGCGCCCCCCGGTGCATCAGCACCAAACCGCACCCTTTTTCTGCCGCGAGACCAAACATGCCCGGATCTTCTGAGCCGGCCGAGACGTCGTTGATGGCGTTCACGCCCGTGTGCAACGCGGCTTCCGCCACTTCGGCCCGGGTGGTGTCTACCGACAATGCCACATCGGTGTGTTCGCGTATCGCAGACACCACCGGACACACCCTGCGAATTTGCTCAGCGGGATCAATCCGTTCCGCACCCGGCCGAGTGGATTCACCACCAATGTCCAAAATGGTGGCCCCAGCTTTGACCGCGGCCAAGCCCGCCTGGACCGCAGCCTCCACGGCAAAATGGTCCCCCCCATCACTGAATGAGTCTGGGGTGCAATTCAGCACCGCCATGACGGCAGGAGGATCGGTTTCGACCGAACGGAGGCCATCAAGCCGCCATGGTCCGTTCACGAGCCGGATCCTGATTGAGACGCCATCGCCGCGTCGAGCATCAAGGCGGCGACGGATGCGGGCAGGACAATGGCAATGTCCAACGCACCCGATTCAGAGTCTTGGACCTCCATACCGACCGCAAACCCCACTGGAGGCATGCCTTCGGAAATATCTTGGTCCGACATCAGCCCCAAGCCCTCAGAGAGCAATGTTGCATCCATGTACATCTCCACGTCACGGGTCTTGGGCATCCACTCCCGCATGGTGTCCACGATACTAGCCGACTCCAAGCTGTCGGGGTGGATCAACCGATCAGATGCCGCCCCCATACCCACGCGAACCACACCTGATGACTCTTGCATCGTGCCGCTCGACGTTGTGCCGAAGATCGACGAGAACTCCGACTCTTTTGGGAAATCCATGGAGAACCGCTCCATGCCGTTGGTCTTGGTCGGGGTCAAAATGGACCGCAGTTGGTTGGCCGTACCCGAAACGTCTGGTGCTTCGAATCGAAGTCTGGTGTTGGACATCATCCCCCCCCCGTCCGTGGGTCGATCCGCAACCAAAGCAAAGGAGGTCGCTTCGGGGAATGCAAAGGCCAACATGGGCTGCTCCATGGCCGTCGCCAACGCCCACACGAGCCCTGATTCTCGAAGGCGAGTCCAATCCAATCGGGCCGCGAGTACGGGCTGACTGGGACCCAAATCTTCAAAGTTGGATGAAGTTGGGGCCGACATAGCGCGAGACTGCCATGGCACGTGCATGCGGATCGAGACTGCCAACGCATCGAAATCCACCACAAAGTTGGCCGGGGCATCCAGATCAACCCCAAACCCTGCCTCCTGCAACTGGCGAAGGAGACCCAGATCGATGTCCAACCCAAACGAAGCAAACATCGAACTGGCTTGAGACACCGGTGCCGTCATGAAGATCTCTCCCCGTTGGCGGAGGTCTTCAGGGAAGCTGTCCCACCATGCGGTAGCCGCGGCCGCTCCACGGCCACGAGCTTGGATGGATTCGTCGGAACCAACCAGACCAAAGGTGTCACGAGCAGCGGTGTGGATATTCATGCTCGAACCAAACATCGTGGCGGTGCGTTGACCATTGATTCCACTCCCAAAGTTCAGGTCGAACATGCCTTCAGGATCAGAGGACGGAAGTGCCGCGATCCAGCGATCGTCCGCCATGCCCAAGGCAAGATTGCCATCATCATCGAGACCCGCAGGAATTCCAGCAAAAGCTCGGATCATGTCGGTGGGATCAACCCCGAGGAGCAAATCTCCCCGATTCATACCGCGCATACTTTCTTCGATGCGATCATCCGTCGACATCAAGTTCGAAATGGCCACCACCGTGGAATAAGACTCTGGCACCATCGCCACCGCATCGATGGGTGAGGTCATCCAGCAACCGCTCAACAATATGGAATTCAACATGCCTCCATCCTAGGGGGGCTTCCCCGACGGATGAGGCTTGGTGACTCACTCCACGGTCACGCTCTTGGCCAGATTTCTTGGCTTGTCGACATCTTTCCCACGAAGGACCGCGGCGTGGTACGCCAGCAGTTGCAACGGGACCACCGTCAGCAGCGGCTGGAGGGGTTCGGGGGCCGCGGGAACTTCCAACACGTGTTCAGCAAGACTGGCCGCGTTGGTGTCACCCTCTTCCACAATGGCGATGACTCGCCCACCGCGTGCTCGAACTTCTTCGATGTTGGCCAAGACTTTTTCGTATTGCGCTCCAGGGGTGGCCACGAAGACCACCGGCATACCTTCATCAATGAGAGCAATGGGACCGTGCTTCATTTCGGCCGCGGGCATTCCTTCGGCGTGGATGTAGGAGATTTCCTTCAACTTGAGCGCACCTTCCATAGCCACCGGCCAATGAAGGCCACGCCCGAGGAACAACCAGTTCTCCCGGTCGACCACGGCCGATGCGATCTCGCGGATGCGATCTTCCTGCGTGAGCACCCGGGCGATGCGGGTGGGCATTTGCTCCAATTCCACCAGCACCTCCTGAAGAGCTTCTGGTGCAAGATGCCGACGGCGCCCCATCCAGGCCGCGATCAAAGTCAATACGGAGACCTGTCCCAGAAAGGCTTTGGTAGAAGCCACTCCGATTTCCGGCCCCACTCGCAAGTGCACCCCGGCATCGGTTTCGCGCGCAATAGTGGATCCCACGACGTTGACCACACCAAGGGCAAACGCCCCACGTTCCCGCGCTTCGCGCAAGCCCCCCAAAGTGTCAGCAGTTTCCCCGGATTGGCTCACCGAAATCACCACGGTGCCTTCTTCCACGACCGGGTTTCGGTACCGGAACTCGCTGGCGTACGCGGCTTCTGCGGGAATGCGACACCAATGTTCGATCAATTGAGCGCCAATCATGGCCGCGTGCAGTGCCGTCCCCTGCCCCAACAGCACCACCCGACGGGCTTGTACCAATTGTCGCGCGTGATCGGCCAAGCCGCCCAAGACCACCTCGCCCCGGCGTAAATCGATTCGCCCCTTCAGCGAACGCTCGAGAGCTTCGGGCTGTTCGTAGATCTCTTTGTGCATGAAGTGCGGATGTCCGCCCAATTCAATTTGTTCGAGGTCGTATTCGATTTCACGAAGTTGCGGGGTGACTTCGTCGTTGTCGAGCGTACTTGTTCTGAATTCAGTGCCTTCACAACGAACCAACTGATCGTCTTCGAGGGCAAACGCTCGGCTGGTGTGCGACACGATCGCCGCGCCATCAGAAGCCACCACGAATTCTTTGTCACCAACCCCAACCAACAGCGGCGAACCCCGCCGGGCGGCAACCAACACGCCCGGCTCACGCACACTGATCACGGCGATGGCAAAAGCGCCTTCCACTTTGTGCAAGGCCGAACGCACGGCTGTTTCCAGATCGTCTTCGTAGAGCTCGCCCACCAGATGAGCCAAAACTTCGGTATCCGATTGCCCTTGGAAGACATGACCGCGTTGCGTGAGCAGTTGACGCAGCGCTTCGTGGTTTTCAATGATCCCGTTGTGCACCAAGGCAATGCCATGAGCTTCACGCGAGCCACCGTCGTCGGTGTGGGGGTGTGCATTGGCCTCAGTAGGCGGGCCGTGGGTCGCCCAACGGGTATGGGCTATTCCTTGATTCGCCTGGGAGTGAAGCAGGTTGGACTCCGAAAGTCCTCTTTCTAAATCTACGACGCGACCAACCCGGCGGCAAACTACCAGCTCACCCTGTTCGAGCAGCGCGCACCCGGCGGAGTCGTATCCGCGGTACTCCAACCGGCGGAGGCCCTCAAGCAAGATAGGAGGTGCGGGCCGGGGACCGAGATACGCAACAATGCCACACATGATCCGCGTACTGTATCCCAGCGATGCATAACCATGCCGCGACTGCAGCCCTGAACGCAGGAGATGCCTCACTCATGCCCTCGAAATCACCCAGCAAATCGGAACTTCGGCAACTTTGGCGCTGTTCATTTCCGGCCCCAGAAGCACGGCGCAAAGCATCACAAGAGATTTGCACCGCGCTGGCGAAATCACTGCAAACGATCGATGGGTCCATCATGGCGTTCTTGGCAATGCGAGATGAACCAGATCTGGATGCATTGATGTCGAGCTGGCTGCATGAATCACGCACCGTTTTGGCGCCTTTGGTCCAGTGGGTGGAGGGGACAATGGCGCCAGCCAAATTGAGGGCCCCTCT
>CALDQF010000036.1 GCA_937911845.1 uncultured Phycisphaera sp.
GCACTACGAATGAGGCGAAGGTCAATTCGCCATCTGCGTTGTTGAAGGAAGCGGTACCACCGAACTCGATGCTCTCACCGGAAGCAACAGTCAATTGGGCAATCAACACGCCAGCGCCATCGTCGATGGCTGCAGAAGTTGGATTGAAGTCGGCGTAGCCACCGTTGTTTTCCCAGGTAAAGCTGCTGCCCGAGACCCTCTGACCGAAAGCATCTGCATTATCTTCGAGGAAGCCAGGAGAAAAGGTGGTGTCATCTCCTTGACCGCCGATGGTTAAATATGAGTCACCAGTCATATCCCATAATGGGGAGTTGGCATATTCACCAGTATCGTCGGCAAGTGCGTTAAAGGCCCGAACGTTGTAAAGCTCGCCACCGTTGTAGGACAATGCAGAGTTACCACCAGCAACATCGCCATTGACGGCGAGAAGCGCGTCAGAAGGGCTTGTAAAGCTCACGAAGATTCTGTAAGTGTCATAACCGGAAACAGCTTCCTCAACAGTGAAGGATGCCCCGGCAAAGTCGGCAAAAGCACTGCCAGTAAAGATGAGCGCTGCGGCGCTTAGTTTGATTGAATTCATTAGAGAGTCCCTTTCGAATCTAGTTCTTTCTTCTACTTAAACATCCGATTCTCACGCGGATGCGGTGGGCAACAATCCCACCAAGGGGCTCTCTCTCTTCGACGTCTAATTTAAGTCACCCACGGGTGGAATCAACCCCGAAGCCAGATTTTTTTATTTCATCTTTGTGAAGCCGGCTGGCGGGACCAAATTCCCCTCCAAATGGAGGGATCCGCTTCCGGTCACTCGAACCGGGCAAATGACCCCCAAATGGGCCTCTACGGCATGTTCTGGGACATCAACAAAGCAAATCATGTCTCCCGCAGTCCGCCCACTGAGTTGAACGCCAGAAGAAGGGGATTCGCCTTGGATTCGCAGTTCCACCCCCCCATTGCCGCCCCCAGAGGACGATTTTCGACCTTTTCCGGTCCGTTTTTCTAAAAATACAGGGATTTCTCGCCCCACCCATTCGGCGTGAACTTCCGTGCCGATCTCAGCCTGCAGGGCCAACAGATCATTGTTGCGACGCTTCTTTTCGACTTCTGGAACATCATCTTCAAGACGACCAAAAGCACTGGTGCCCGGGCGAGGGGAGTATTTGAAGATGAAGTTGTTCTTGAACCGCACTTCTTGCAGAAGGGTCCGAGTGGCCTCGTAATCTGCTTCTGATTCTCCACAAAAGCCCACGATGATGTCCCCAGCGAGAACCACATCGGGGAGGATTTTTCGGGCTCGTGCCGCAAAATCTAAAAACGTCTCCCGATCGTATCCCCGATTCATTCTTTTCAGGATGGCATCTGAACCGCTTTGGGCCGGAGCATGGAGATACCGGCACAGTCTTGGGTGTTCAGCAATGGCGTAGAGAATGTCATCCCCAAAATCCCGGGGATAACTGGTCACAAACCGAATGCGGTGCACCCCGGGACAAGCCTCATGGATCATCACCAATAAATCGGCAAACGTGGTGGCCTGAGCCCCCACCGCCGCCGTTGGACGACCATCGGGTCCGGGGCGGAACCCCGACAACCCCGGCCCTACCTGAGGAGCCGGTGTCCCATCCACTGTCAGAGCGATCCCGTGAACATACAAGTAGTGATTGACCGTCTGGCCCAGCAGCGTGATCTCGAGGACGCCTTGCTGTTCAAGACGCTGGCACTCTTCGACAATATGGTGGGGCGGACGGTGGATTTCGGGCCCTCTGGTGTGGGGCACCACGCAGTAGGTGCAGAATTTGTTACAGCCTCGGGTAATCCGGACATACGCCGATCGACCTGCAAAGCCAGCTTGGTCGGGATCAAAGGCACGGGAGAGGTCGAGCAGTTCTAAGCGGTCGGCGGCCGCGCCAAGAGTCTGAGACCTTCGGGTGGTTGATCCCTGAAGTGCCGTACGGATTTCCTCATCGGCGTTCTTAGAAGCGTTGTCGATCAGCAAAGGCAACTTGTCCAGCTCCCCGGGACCACACATCAGGTCCACCTGGGGAAACCGCTTCAGAAGGCCTGACCCCTCCCGCTCGGCCATACAGCCAATTACCCCAACAACAACGTCTCGTCCCTCCTGCTTTTCAATACCGTCAATGCCCAGCCGGCTCCAGACCTTGTTCTCAGCCTGTTCGCGGACAGAGCACGTGTTGTATATCACCACATCCGCTTGAGTTCGGTCGGGAGTGAAGCTGTACCCCAAAGCACTCAGTTGACTGCGAACAAGTTCACTGTCCAACTCATTCATCTGACAACCAAAGGTCTCAAGATGCACGAGCCGCCCTGGAATAGGAGGTGAATCCAACATGGTGAACTATCGTACCTCGACAAAATCCAAAAGCCCGTGATAACACTTGGCGAGATAAGCAGGGTACTTCCGATAGAAGAGAGTGCCTCGAAGTCGCGAACTGGTGGTGATTTTCTCGTTGCTGCTGCTCACCTTCGGCGTCGGCCTCGCCCAGATCACCGCCAGCACCAACGACTCCTCGAATCCCGCAGGCTCCCTCCTGGCCCGACATCCAGAGTTCCTCCATGCGGGCATCGCTGCTTGCTGCTTGCTTTTGGGATGGTCGACCACGCTCTCGACGAGAGTGGTCGACCGATTGCTCAACAAACAGGTGGTTGGCCTGGTTCTCGCGGTTGGCCTCGGACTTCTCGGCCTCAGCCTCTTCGTGGCCAATGAACGCTGGATCACCCTTGGAGGGCTGAAGTTCCAAGCCAGTGAGCCACTGAAGTTTGCCATCCCCCTGCTGTGCGGGGTGTGCTTGGCCCGGACCAAGGGAACCGTCAACATTCGCGAGCATCCCCTTATGTTGTTGATTACGGCTGGGGTAGCCGCAGCTATTGCAGTACACGATCTTGGCTCAGCCGCGTTGGTGCTCGGTACTGTGGTCATGCTGCTGTTTGCCGCCGGTGCAGATTGGAGATGGTTGCCCGCTGGTGTCCTCACCTTGGGACTCTTC
>CALDQF010000037.1 GCA_937911845.1 uncultured Phycisphaera sp.
TACACCAAGAGTCCGGTCCCCCAAGGTAAATCCGGCTCTTAATGACCAAGTAGATTTTTTGCACAGCTAGGCACAAAAAAGGTTTTCCCAACACACGAAGGCACAGACGAATGGGCACAGCGAATGAAAACCGTCAACAACGAAAAGTGGCTTGCGTTTACCACTTTTATGCCCACTACCGGGAAGCTGTGCTTGAAGAGCTCACACGTTCCAGCCAACATGACTGGACCTTTTTCGGCAGTCCTGAATCAGTGGTGCCCTCCATCAAGAAATGGACCCCAAGTGAACAAGTAAAGTTTCGCGGCCTTCGCACGTACTATTTCGGCCCACTGCTTTTTCAGTTTGGACTCCTGCGAATTGCCCTGTCCCGAAAATTTCAAGACCTTGTTCTGTTGGGAAACTCAAGTTGGCCGACAACCTGGATCGCGGCAATACTCGGACGACTCTGCGGGAAAAGAGTCTATTTTTGGACGCATGGATGGATTCATAAAGAAAGCGGTATGAAGGGGGCTTTCCGAAACACTTTCTACCGACTGGCGCACGGACTTCTTCTGTATGGACATGTCGCAAAATCAATTGGGATTGCTTCAGGTTTCTCCGACGCAACATTACATGTCATCTACAACAGCCTCGATTTTGAGTCTCAACGCAAAGCACGCTCAAAGATTGTCGAAGAGGACCTCACCGCTATTCGGCAACAATTATTTCCCGTAAGCAATGCCCCTATTGCGGTATGCGTGACAAGACTGACCGGTGTTCGCAGGTTGGACCAACTCCTTGAGGCACTCAAGGTGCTGAAAGACAAGGGAAGCGAATGGAATCTCTTGCTTGTCGGGGATGGTCCTGAAAAAGAACGTCTGCAACATATAAGTGAATCACTGGGAATTCAAACCTGCTTCTATGGGGCGTGCTACGACAACGATAAGCTGGCGGGGTTGGTTGCTGCTTCAAACGTCACCATTGCACCAGGAAAAGTAGGGCTGAGTGCCATGACATCTTTGGCCTACGGGACTCCGGTCATTACCCACAATGATGCTGACAACCAGATGCCCGAGTGGGAGTCAATCATCGATGGCTTCAATGGTGGACTCTTCGAAAAGAACAATATCGAAGATCTCGCCAAAAAAATTCAACAGTGGTCCAATCTTCCGGCATCTCGTGAAAAGCTAACCCACGATTGCCAAGCAGTATTAAATAGATTTTACAACCCAAAGTTCCAAGTCAAATGCATTGACCGCGCTATCTCTGGGGACAACGCAAACGATCTATTTTGGCTGTCATAAAAGGAATAATTACTGTGAGCACCATCCGCAACCTCTTTCGTTCGATTCAAGTCATCCATCGGTTTCGAAGGGCACTGATTTCGACATACCAAAGAAAGAGATACGGCCTCAAACACGCTCATCGGACTTGCTTTTTCGGAGGCAAGGTGTCGGTTTGCAATGATCTTCAAGCCGCCGAATACAGCTACATCGGACCCGGATGTGCTCTCGGTCCACAGGTAGAAATTGGCCGATATGTCATGCTGGGTCCCGGGGTTTCAGTTGTCGGATCTGATCACTGCTTCGATCAGGTCGGAAAACCAATCATTTTTTCTGGCCGCCCTTCAACAGTTCCTAAGACCATCTTTTGCGATGACTCGTGGTGTGGATGCAACGCCATTGTCATGGCCGGTGTCACGGTCGGCCGCGGAGCAATTGTTGCTGCGGGAGCAGTGGTAACAAGAGATGTAGAGCCATATTCAATCGTTGGTGGTGTTCCGGCGGTCAAAATTGGTCAGCGCTTTCAAAGAGCCGAGGACGAAGCTGCCCATGACGAAATGCTCAATGGTCCAGTCTCTGATGGTCAATTTGCCGATCCTATGGGTCATAACTAAATCTCTTCCCGCGCTCTGCAAGCCCTGAACCCGCGTTCCATTTTCCTACGTCCTTGGCACGGTCACCCGACAACTGGGCCCGAGAGTGTCTTTGAGAGTCCATTTGTAGATGGGCGATTTGTCCCGACATCCTTACAATATTTGAAGTGACCGACGCGCAATCCCATCCCACCGCCGAAGACATCGAGCGAACTTTCGACCATCCCTTTGTCAAAGGCACGCGTCCGATCGCCCAAGGTGGTCTCATGTTGCTTCAGTGGGCCCTCCAATTTGGTTGGACCTGCGAGGGTTTGGGCCGACTTCGGGCCATCGATGGGCCATTCATCTTGGCAGCCAACCACACCAGCCATGCCGATACCCAAGCCATTTTGTCGGTGTTGCCCTCCCGCATCCGAGACCGGACGTGCGTGGCCGCAGCCCAAGATACTTTTGGCGCGGCGAGTGAAATACATTCACTGAAGGACATTCAAAAGACGGCGGTGGAATTTGCAGTGGCCAGCGCTTTCCGCGCTTTTGCATTCGACCGCCGCGGCTCTCCGCTTCGTTCGCTTCGGACCGCAATCGAACTCGTTGATCACGGATGGAATCTTCTGATTTACCCCGAAGGCACACGAAGCCGCACTGGTACCCCTGGTGAGTTCAAGCCGGGCATTGGCCTACTGGCCAAAAAGACCGGGGTCCCTGTGGTTCCAGTTCGGGTGACGGGCAGCAACGAAATCCTCCCCCTTGGAAGCACGGTGCCGCGCCCCGAAACCGCGCACGTGGCCTTTGGCGCACCGCTGCAGTTGGAAGATGGCGAAGACACGCGCGATTTCCCAGGGCGACTGCGGGAAGCGGTGCTTTCGCTTCGTACCGAGCCCAGACCTCGTCCTGATCGTTTCCGCATCTTGGCCCGGCACGTGTACCGTTCGGTCGCGCAGCGGATTTCGGAGTTCGACTCGTGAGCGACCCTTTTGCTTTGCTTCAATTGCCAAGCACTTTCACCCTTTCTTCTGATGCACTCGATCTGGCATGGATGCGCGCCAGTGCCACGGCGCATCCCGATGCCGGAGGAAGCGTGGATCACGCCGCCCGGCTCAACGAGGCGCGAGAACTCTTGGCCAATCCCGAAAGCAGAGCGAACCTGCGACTGAACATGCTGGGGGGACCCGGCGCGGATCAAGACCAGCGGTTGCCCGACGGATTCCTGATGGAGATGTTGGAGCTCCGCGAACGCATTGATGCCGAAATTGAGTCCGAAGGCAAATCTGCCACCGAACGGTGGCAAGCTTGGGTGGGTATGGAGTGCACCGAGGCCTACGACACAATCACCCCCGTGCTTGATGGTGAAATAGCTTCGGAAGAGGACCGCACCGGAGTCCGGCTGGTTTTGAACCAAGTTCGGTACCTCGAACGACTCCGAGAGCAACTGTAATGTGGGTCGATCTGCTCCCCCTGATCTTCACTTTTCCTTTGCTGGGTCTGTCTGGATTTTTTTCAGGATCCGAAACCATGCTGTTTGGATTGTCAGCCGCTGATCGAGCTGAACTTCGGGGCCGTCACCCGATGGTTTCCAAACGCATTGAACTTCTGACCAAGGATGAGCCACGACTGCTGGTCTCCATCTTGATGGGCAACACCATCATCAACTGTTTGTTCTTTGTCATCACCTCGGCCCTCCTGCTGCAAGCCGATCTTGGTGCGGCATGGTCCGCCGGTGTCGCCACCGGCTTGCTGCTGCTCTTGGTGGTGTTGGGAGAAATCATCCCCAAAGCGCTGTGCGATGCTGGTCGAGTCTCCGCAGCAGTACTCCTGTCGGGTCCCTTGTTGGTTTGGACCAAACTGGCCGGACCCGTGGCCGCGACCATCGAACGAACCGTCGTGGATCCATTGGCCCGTCTCTCAGGTTCCGAAGCAGAACAAGACCCTGATGCCGGTCGTCGCGCACTGCGCACCATCGTGGAACAAGCGGCCGCCGATCGGGTGCTGCAAAGCGGTGAAGCCGAAATGTTGTCCGAACTCATGTCCATGCCCGCCCGTCGCGTGCGGGATGCCATGACCCCTCGCCTTCGCATGCCCATGCTGTCCCACGACGCCACCCGAGCCGAAGCCGCTCGGCTCTTGTCGCAGCAGCAGACACCTTTGGTCACCGTGATTGGTGAGGGTCCCGATGACGTGATCGGCTTCTTGCACGCCAAACGATTCTTGCACCGAGAGCTCCCCACGGTAGGACACCCTTCCGCCTTGCAGCCGGTTCGAGCTATTCCCGAAACCGCCACCCTTGAAGATGCACTTCAAGCATTCAAACGCACCGGGTCTCGAGCGTTGATTGTGGTTGATGAGTTTGGAGGGACCGAGGGGGTTCTCACCATCGAAGACGTGGCTGAAGAATTGGTGGGCGACCTTCGGCACCACCGACCAGCCGAGTTGACGCCGGACGCCAATGATGATGGATCCTGGTCTGTTCCCGGCGGATGCTCAATCCGGGACTTGGCGGACCAGTTCAACTTGGTACTGCAAGAAACCGAATCGGCCACCGTGGGCGGGTACGTGGTGGAACACCTGGGCCGGGTTCCCCAAGCCGGTGAAGCTTTTGTGATCGACAACATCAGAGTCACCATCACCAAAGCCAACCAGCGTCGTATTCGAGAAATCAATCTCGTCCTGGAGGTCACCGATGGCGAGTGATCTTCCCTTGATTTTTTCGGGCAGTGCCCTCGCCTTGGGCCTGGTCGGAAGTGCTCTGGCTTCTGGTTTGGAAACTGGCTTCTATGTCTTGGACCCGGTCCAACTTCGTCACCGCGCTCTTGGTGGCGATGCCGCCGCGCGCCGAGTGGAACAAGAACGCCGACAACCCGGTCGACTGCTGGCCCTCTTGCTCCTTCTCACCAACAGCATGAATTATCTGGCCACCTTTGGCTTGGGCGGATTGCTGGCCCATCTGGCCACCAACGAAGGCTTGGCCATTGCCATCGAAGCGCTGTTGATTACACCGCTGGTGTTTGTGTTGGGCGAATCGTTGCCCAAAGAAATCTTCCGACGGCACGCCGACCGATTGGTGTACACCCTGTCCGCCCCACTGCCGATCCTGCGCTGGGCCGCGACGATTGTCCTGTTGCTTCCTTTCGTCCAAACGATGCAAGTCATCGCCAGCCGACTCTCTGGAAAACGATCTGGTCGAACTGAAAATGCTCGCGGTCGAATTGCTCGCCTCCTCAAGGAAGGCGCACGCCAGGGTGTCATTGGTGATCAACACACTGAACTGATCGATCGAATTTTGTCTCTTCGGGTGCGCCGGGTCCGAACCCGCATGGTGCCGTGGGCACGAGTGACCACCATTTCACGGTCTCTTGATCCCGAATCCAGGCGGCGCGTGCTGAAGCGAAGTCGTTTCACTCGTCTGCCGGTGGTCGACAACGATGGTCGGCTGGTGGGCGTATTGAATACGGTGCGGGCCCTGTCCGATCCCGATCGGGCCACGGTCGACCTGATGCGTCAGCCCTTGCTGCTGGATGCCAACGACTCCATGCTCGAGGCCATTGACCGACTTCGGTCCGAAGGTCGCGGCATGGGCATCGTGGTGAAGGCAGGAACGTTGACCCCGCTGGGTGTCGTCACCGTCAAAGATCTCGTGGAACCGCTGACGGGTGAGCTGGCCGCGTGGTAATGCCCCGTTCAGTCCGCAGGCTTGAGCCGAATGGTTTGCAGCGCCGGCCCTGACCGCATCGATGTGGGCTTGCCCTTGATCCAAGCGTTGTGCCCCTTGCGGTACTGGTCTGCGCGAGGATCGCCGGACTGGCCACCTGGCATGTGAAAAATGGCCGATTCGTGGTTGGAGGGGGAAATCACCATTCTCAGTGACGCACCAAACCCAGGTCGAATAACCTTGATCGCATCCATGCTTCCGGATTGGGGAGGATCTGGCAACCGAACCAAACCATCGAACAGTGGTGGCAATTGATTCGCAATAGGGTGGGCCACCCCGGGGCTGTTTTTCTCGCCCCAACGTTTGGCCAGAGCATTGGGCCCGCCCTTTTGAATCAGCACTTTGAGGGTCTTCTCCGCACAACCGCTGAGGAAATCTTCCCATGTGTCATGAGGCAAAGGCAGCAAGTGAAGCGGACGTGTTCGAAGGATGGCTTCCACCGCTTCTTCTCGGGCGGGGAACTTCTTTTTGTAAACCTCCATGGCTTCAGCCACGGGGGCCACCAAGGGTGACAAAAGGGCATCCTCCACGACTTCACGGAACGCTTGCACCATCACATAAGAACGTGAATCGGCCGCGGCGGTTCCGTTCCAATCTTTGCTGAGATTGCGCGCCCGACCGGCACTCCCACCGTCGAGCGTTTGCAGGGCTTCGGTGAACCTCTGGTACCACGCATCCATCATCTCCACCCGGGTATCCAAAGCAATGGCCAACAAAGACTGCTCATCGTGCTCTTGCTTCTGGGCCAACAAATCTCGAATGCGTGAGGCCCGGTAGCCCGGATCCCAGTTTTCACCGATGGCCGGGGCGTATTCCCACCCCGCGACTCGGTTGTTGGCGGTGAACAGGACGCCAGACTCAGGATCCACCAATGAAGGTCGGAGCGCCTGCGCCCCCCAATCCCACCGGCAGTCCGCAGACCACTCCACCGGCTTGCTGCCATCGAAGCCCAGGCGTTTGGGAATGAAGCCGCTGATGGTCCAACCAATGCGACCCGATGCGTCGGCCATCACCACATTCTGGGATGGGCCAAACCAAGTGCTGGTGATCGCCACCCCTTCGTCAACGTTTTTGGCCTCGAGCAATTGCAGCTGGGTGAGGTTGGCCGACTCCGGACGCAAAGCCGTCCAGACCGCAAATCGAACCGTGGCTTCTTCCTCTTCTTGGGAGACCACTTCCACCAATGGACCAAGGGTGCTCCGAAGTCCGACCAAGGCTTCACCGTCAATGGGTGCACCGCGAAGACGCTCTTTGGGACCAAACGTGTCAAACCACCAGCCATCTTCGTCACGTTGAAGTTTGATTTCTGCGTAGTCCAAGAAGTTTCCGCCAGTGTTGGTCAAACCCCAAGACAAATGATCGGTGCCCCCAACCGTGGCGCCCGGAAGGCCAGGTTGTGAAGCGCCCATGGCGTTCGTGCCTGGCCAATGCAAATCGGATCGATACCAATATCCCGGTGCACTCAAAGGCAAATGGGGATCGTTGGCCATGATGGCGTACCCCGTCGCCGATCTTTCTTTGCTCACGGCCCAGTTGTTGGATCCCAACATCGCCATCACGGGTTGCACCAAACCTCGGGTTTCAGAACGTTCGAGATCGTCTCGCAGGTTCACGGCTTCCGGCGAAGGGATCACCGGAGGCTGCGGTGGCTCGTTGGCAAAGGTCTCAACGGGAGCATCCCAGTGGG
>CALDQF010000038.1 GCA_937911845.1 uncultured Phycisphaera sp.
TCGGTTTGAAGTGGAGGCCACCTGCAGTGAGAGTGGTGCGCGATTGGGCCGGGTGGAAACCCCGCACGGTGGGTTTGATACGCCGGCGTTTATGCCGGTTGGCACCCAGTCGTGTGTGAAGGGTCTTTGGCCCCATCAAGTTGCCGAGACCGGATCGCAGATCATTTTGAACAATGCGTATCACCTGATGCTTCGGCCCGGCGATGCGGCGGTCGCGCGGCGAGGAGGTTGTCATGAATTCATGCGTTGGTCCGGTCCCATCCTGACAGACTCTGGGGGGTATCAGGCCTATTCCATGGCACACATCAATCGACTTGATGAGGACGGCGTGCGTTTCCGCTCCATTGTCGATGGCGCGTGGGTTGATCTCGGTCCTGAGCGGTCGATGGAAGTGCAGAACAACATTGGTGCTGACATCATCATGGCGTTTGACGATTGTCCTCCGGCCGGAGATCCCAAAGAAGTTGTGGGCTTCCGCAAACGCGTGACCACCGACGGACACCGAGGCTTGGAGCACCACGACCGTTTGCGTGATGCCCACGAGCGTACGGTTCGTTGGCTGGATCGATGCGTCAAAGCCCATCAGCGTCCGAGCGACCAAGCCCTCTTCGGCATTGTGCAAGGCGGCACCGATCTCAATCTCCGCGCGGCATCCGTGGAAGCCATCTGCCAGCACGACTTGCCGGGTTTCGCGGTTGGGGGAGTCGCGGTTGGGGAGCGTCCTGAGCAAATTGCCGAAGTCGTGGCGTTCACCGCACCACGTCTGCCAGCGCAGAAGCCGCGCTACCTGATGGGGGTGGGCTACGAACAAGACATCGTGCATGCTGTCCGCAGCGGAATCGACATGTTTGATTGCGTACTTCCGACCCGAAACGCCCGAAATGCCCAAGCATTCACGCGTTCGGGACGTATGAATCTCAAAAATGCGAAGTTCGCCGAGGACGATGCCCCGATCGATTCGAGTTGTGATTGTGCGACCTGTACGGGGGGCTACAGCCGGGCCTACATCCGACATCTCCTCAATGCGAGCGAATCCATGGCGGGGAGTCTGGTAGCGACCCATAACCTGCGTCACTTCCAACGCCTGATGCTGGACATTCGGCGGGCGATCCGCGACAATGATTGGTCTGCCTTTCGGGCGGGCTGGCCGGGACTCCGGACCGATCTCGCCCAGTTGTCTTGACTGTCCTGGAGCTCATTTCATGCCCGTATTCGCTCAGCCACTGTCCATTCTGCTTTTGGCTCAAGAGACGCTGCCCGCGGCGTCTGGCCCGGCCGCAGGTGACGTGGCCGCGCCCCAGCCCATGGG
>CALDQF010000039.1 GCA_937911845.1 uncultured Phycisphaera sp.
ATGGGGTGTGAGCCATGGTGTCAATGGGCCAGACCAGTGGGAGTAGCAGGAGACCGGCAGTGACAGCAAGAGGGTATTGGCGCATGGAAATGCTCCTTTTCACCCTCCTAGGACGGCTCATGCGGGGTTCGTATTCCAAAAAAAGAAGGATTTACACTTTGGCCCATGCGAGCGGTATTGATTGAGCGTCAGGGCGAACCAGTTCACGAATCTGTCCAGTTGGCATTGGAGCACCCCGATCCTTCGCCCAAGCCCGGTGAAGTGGTGGTTCGAACCGAAGCCGCCGCCCTGAATCATTTGGATCTTTGGGTTGGCCGTGGTTTGCCAGGTCTTCCTGATGAATGGCCCAAAATTTCTGGCTCAGATGGATGTGGCATTGTGGAGCGGTTGGGCGCGGGTGTCGATTCGGCATGGCTTGGCCGACGTGTTTTGTTGAACGCCGCCACTTTTCATTCGGCCACGCCGCACCCTGATGTTGCTCCCGCTCCAGAAGATATCTCCATGATCGGTGAACACGGGCCAGGGACCATGGCAGAGTTTTTTGTGGCCCCGGTCGACCAGTTGCTTGATGTTGGGGATCACGATCCCGTGGAGGCTGCGGCTTGTGCACTGTCGTACCTCACCGCTTGGCGAATGCTTCGGAAAGCCGAGCTCCGTGGTGGTGATCATGTTTTGATCACCGGGATCGGAGGGGGGGTGGCGTTGGCCGCATTGGATTTGGTCCGTCACTTTGGAGCCCATGCCATCGTGACCAGTCGTTCGGCGAAAAAGTTGGAACGGGCCGCTTCTCTGGGGGCGGCTGAAGGGATCTTGGACACTGGCGACGATTGGTCACGCGCTGTTCGCGCTTGGACAAAAAAGCGTGGGGTGGATGTGGCCATTGACAGTGTGGGCAAGGCTGTGCATCTCTCGTGCGTCAAAAGTTTGCGTCGCGGCGGCACGTTGGTGTTGTGTGGGTGCACCAGTGGCCCTGATGCCACCACCGACTTGGCCAGAGTGTTCTGGAACCAACTCAATATTCTCGGATCCACGATGGGGGACATGGCGGAATTTCGTGAAGTGGTGGCGCTGATGCGATCCGGTGCATTGCACCCGGTCATTGACACCTTGGTGCCGCCTGATGCCGCCTCAGAGGCCTATGCCCGGCTTGAATCTGGTGATCAGTTTGGAAAAGTGGTGGTGGATTGGCGCGGATGAATCTTTCGCAGCGAAGCATGATCGACCGGTATACTTGTGCCATGGAACCCCGAAAGCCGGCCCAATCGACTCCGGGCCCCAAACTTGCCCCACCTCGGCTTGACCGACTCCCGGGTTGGAAGGTTCTGCTCCACAACGATCAAAGCAATGAGTTTGGTCATGTGATTCGAACGGTTGCTCGAGTGTGTTTGCTGGGGGCCCAAGAAGCTTTTGACCGAACCCGTGAAGCCCACGAATACGGCCTTTCTCTGCTGACGGTCACCCACCGAGAGCATGCTGAGTTGCTTCGAGAACAACTGGCTGAGTTCGGCCTTGAAGTGACCATCGAGCCGGAAAGTTAAGCGGGCACTTTCGCCCCCCTTCTTTGCCATGCGCCCTGTTGTCGCCATTGTTGGCCGTCCCAACGTCGGGAAGTCAAGCTTGCTCAACAAGTTTGTCGGCCGCCGAGTTTCTATCGTTGATCCCACTCCAGGTGTTACCCGCGACCGAGTGGTCACCCTGCTCACCCTCGACGCGCCAACCGAAACTCCAAAAGGCACACCAGAGATCGTCGTGGAGTGCATGGATACTGGCGGGTTCGGGGTGTACACCGCCGAAGGTGGTCGGTTTGATGACGTGGGCAAAGACCTTGCCGAACTGACCCCAGACATTGAGGCTCAAATCGCTCGTGCTCGTCAAGAGAGCGACGTCATCTTGTTTGTCGTGGATTCCCAGACCGGTCTGACAGCGCTCGACCGGTCAGTTGCTCGGCTGATCCGACAAGAAGGGGTCGCCGACCGGGTGATTGTGGTGGCCAACAAGGTCGATGGCCCAAACTGGGAAGCCACTGGCCTTGAAGCATCGGCGCTGGGTCTTGGTGAACCCACATTGTGTTCAACCACCAACGGGCATGGCATGCGCAAGCTCCGGGAGCGGATGTGGTTTCTACTCAACGAGGCGGGTCACCCACAGCCTGAGGCCGAAGCGTCCTCTGATGTGCGCTTCGCCATTGTGGGCAAAAGAAATGCCGGTAAAAGCAGCCTGCTGAATGCTCTTTGCGGTGAAGAGCGTGCGATTGTCAGTGACATTGCCGGCACCACTCGAGACGCGGTGGATGTTCGTATTGAGTACGAGGGTCGGGGTTTGGTTGCAGTTGACACCGCCGGACTTCGCAAAAGAAAGAGCTTTGCCGATGACATCGAGCACTATGCGTACTTTCGAATGCTCGACGCAATTCGGAGAGCAGATGTCGCCCTCTTGGTGATTGATGCGACCGAGCGCGTTTCTTCGGTGGATCGAAAGTTGGCGGCCGAGTTGGCTCGGTAGGCGAAACCCACCCTTTTGGTGGTCAATAAAACCGATTTGGTGGATCCCGCCGAAGCGGGGGCAGAGAAGTTTGCGGAATATCTGGCCAAAGAATTGAAGGCATTCAATTTTGCCCCAATCGTTTTTGCCGCCGCGGCCACGAGTGAAGGTGTGGGGGAACTCTCACAGTTGGTTCTTGATCTCTACGACCAAGCCCGCGAGCGCATGGCGACCGGTCCCTTGAATGCCGCGTTTGGAGCCATCCTCAAAGAGCGTGGTCCATCCTCGGCCCTGGGCACGCGGGCCAAAATTTATTTTGTCTCGCAAACTTCAGTGGCCCCTCCGACCATCGTCTGCAAAGTCAACAAGCCCGAGCTGTTTGAGGGCGGCTACCGCCGCTATCTCGAAAACAGACTGCGTGAACTGGTGCCATTTCCCGAGGTGCCATTTGTGGTGGATTTTGTGACTCGATCGCGTAAAAGTGTGCACGAACTCCGAACTTCCGGTCTCCGCGCCGAGCACGACGCGGCCAAGAAACTGGACGAGTTCTTGTCGGAAGATCTCGACTTGGCGGACACACTGCCACCAGTTGCGGACCAAAACCAAGAGCAGGATCAGAAGCAGGGGAATGACTCTTGAAAATTATGCCGCTGCCCCAGTTCGAAGCCGACGCTGACCCAGAGCGCCGTTCCGAGCTGACCGTCGCGGAACAAGCCGCTCGTCTGCAAAAGCCTTCAACCATCGTCGTGAAGTACGGGGATCTTGGCTGGGTTGGGGAGTACGCTTGGGAAGGTGATGCTTCTCCAGGGTGCGGCTCAAAAATTTTGTGCAAGACCCACCGCGGTACCGAGATCGGAGAGATGCTTACGACTACTTGTGAAAACTCCGGCTGCGGGAAGAGTGTTTCTCGTCAGGAGATGCTGGATTTCATTGAGAATTCCGGGGGGAAAGATTACCCCTTTCAGACGTGGGGCCGAGCGATCCGGGTGGCCACGGTTGAGGAGTTGCAAAAGCACGATGCGCTTCGTGAGCATCGGCGATCTTTGCTGGAGCAATTTGCCCGACTGGTGGAACGGCATCAGTTGGAGTTGCGTCCAGTCGATGCTGAACCCATCCTTGGTGGTGACCTCATCACGTTCTATTACACAAGCGAAGACTTTGTTGACTTCCGAGCGCTCCTCCCAGACCTCCGAGAAGCCGTTGGCACC
>CALDQF010000040.1 GCA_937911845.1 uncultured Phycisphaera sp.
GGCTTGGCGTGGTCGATGCGGTGGGCTCGGTGGAAAACACCGACACCCCTCCCACCGGCACCGAGTGGTCCTACGCGACCAGCTTGGGTGGCGAGGACGTTGGTCCGGACACCACCTTCGCCCCCGCCCACATCTGGCGTTGCCCAGACTCCTTGGCGTGGAACATCGGAATCTTCGGTTCCGATCAAGGTGAACTTCAAGACACCCCCGGTGTGGGCAACCTCGACTGCGACGGTGGTGGTCCCGGCAACTGCCCCGAGGACGTGGATGGCGACCAAGTGGTCGGCTTCTCCGACATCTTGCTGTTGCTCTCCAATTGGGGCGGAAGCTCTCCTGACATCGATGGCGATGGTGTGGTTGGCTTCAGCGACGTGCTCGCTGTGCTTTCCGTGTTCGGCGATTGCAATCCCTGATCACGTGAGCCCACCGGCTTGAGCAATCATGCTCATGCCATTGGCAACTTTTCAGCCCCGCTTCGGCGGGGCTTTTTCTTTGTCACCTCAGTCTTTGAAACACGCTTGGTCTACTGATCACTTACGGGCTGCAAACCACACTCACCCATGGCCGAAAGAAAACTGGATGGAGGTTCGATGCGATGCTGCTCGGGACGATCGGTCACCGGATGAGCAAAGCCAAGACGCCAAGCATGCAAATGCATGGGGCCGGCCAATCGCATGGCTTTGGACGAGGTGTCTGGTGGTTCGTCGACGCGGTAGATCCGGTCACCCATGATCTGAACCCCAACGCCTTCGGTCAGGTGCACCCGAATTTGGTGAAGACGACCGGTCGAAATTCGGCAGGCCAACATCGCATGCTTCGGACCTGCGGCGACCTGTCGCCAAGCGGTATGGGCCGGCTGCCCGGCCGGATCAGGAACCGCCAAACGGACCCCCGCCCGTTCCACTTCACGCAGAGGAAGATCAACTCGGCCGGAAGGACTGGTCGGCGCGGGATCAACCAGCACCAAGTAATCCTTTTCCACCCGACGCTCGGTGAAGGCTGACCGCAGTCCGTCATACCCCGGCACCGTGCGAGCGACCAGCAAAGCCCCCGAGGTATCCCGGTCCAAGCGATGGATCACACCAAAGTCGCGTCGAGCGCCAAGTTTGCGGAGTTCGGGGCCAAAGCGACTGGCCAACAACCCATTTAACAACGCATCGTCCTGGTGGCCCCGACCGGGCTGCACCACCCGGCCTCCGGCTTTGTTGAGCACCAAGTAATGGGGATCTTCGTAAGCCACCTCGACAGCGACCGCAGCATTGGCCACTGGGGTCGTCAAGGGGCCACCCCACGGTTCGGGACCCGTCCACGATCAATCATTTTCAGTTCAACGGCTTGTTCGAAGAAGCCCGGCTGCTCGGCGAGGCCTTCCCAACTCCAGTACGCCCACGGATACCAGCCCCGAGCATCGGTCTCTGGATGAAGACGAAACGCGACGGGGACTCTTCGTTCCAAATCACGAATCTCACCAAAGCCGCGCCATTTCTGATCCACCCCCCGATTGATGACGCCGTCGCCGCGGAGGAATCCCATATCGAACGGTACCCAGCCCAAGTCGGGATGGAACCACTCTCCCCAGGTGACCGGTTCAGGAGGGAACCGCAGGTTACGGAACCGAACCCCGTGGACCGCACGAGCTGGCAGGCCAGCCGCCCGCAACACGCCCACTGCCACCAAAACATCTTCCACAGGATTCACCACATTGGATTTGGCCGCTTCGCTGGCCTTGCGGGCCACAATGCCTCGAATGGCGGTCGAACGCCCCCGCGCGGTCGCGGGTTCACCCACTCGTATCGTGCGAATAACTCCTGCCAACAGCGATTTTGCCGCCCGCCACGGAGAGATCACCTGCAACCGGTCCCCCGCGATGTTTTTCACCGCCTCGGCAAACACAGGATCATCAGAGTCGATCAATCCAGATGGTTTCGAAGCTGGTGCAACCTCAGATGACACGGAGCGTGGCCACGGCAACTTGGTCGCTTGTGACTCATCGACCACAATCCCGTAACTCCGATGAGGAAGCATGATGGACCAACGCATGGTCGTGTCGCGTCCCTCGTTCAACGTGAATTCCACCGCGCGTTCGCCCAGAATGTCCTTGGGAAACACCTTGCCGTTGGCGATGGCCGATTCGTCTTGCCTGGTACCGATGAAGAACACACCGTCCAGTCGTTCCACTTCGGCTTCTGAAGACGCGGTTTCCTCAACAAAGGGCATCCTGATTCGACCACCTTGGATGTCAAAAAAACCATTGGGTTTGACTTCAAGCCATCGGGTGCCGTCAATCCAAGGCGGACGGTAGGGCCAAAGCTGATCCGGACGAAAAATCCCCATGGGACGTCCGTCTGGGCCGAGCTGGATCGGAACCTCGCTCGAAAGACGAATCTCGACGGTCAGTTCCCAATCATGGGCATCCACCCGGTTCAAAATATCCTGAGCGCCAAGGTGTCCCAGGGGCAGGAAGAGCGTTGCCAAAATGGAGAATTTGAAGGACATACGGCGAACCACTTGCAAAGTCTTGCATATGCGAGGATAACGAGCACTCTGGCCTATGTTTGTTGAATTGCCCGGAGGGTCATCTCTTATGTTGCAACGGATCGTATTGTGCTCTTGGCTTGTGCTCCCTGCCGCTCTGATGGGATGTGAGCCATCTTCCCCCTCAACGGAATCGGCGAACACTGGTGCTCCCAATCCCAAGCTGAGCAACCCAATCCCCCCGGCCGAGATGACCGAAAATCCGCAAACCCAAGGGAATGCCATCTTGGGTCTCGAACGCTTCGAGCACGATTTTGGTGAAATTTGGGATCTCGAAAAGCAAGAGACCGCCTTTGAGTTTGAGAACAAAGGCGCGGGGCCGCTGATCATCGAAGAAGTCAAGGCATCGTGCGGCTGCACAACCCCAACGTTGACCAAGACCACCTACCTGCCAGGAGAAAAAGGCACTCTGGAAATCGCGTTCGCCCCCAAGGGCAACGGACGCCAAACCAAAACCCTTACGGTTCGGTCCAACGATCCTGATCGACCGGTCACGATCCTCAAGATCTCCAGCACCATCAAACCCTTTGTCAAACCTGATCCTTTGTACTTGCGTTACAAGGAAGTCCGCAAAGGAGAGTCCAAGACGCTTACTCTGGATTTGCAATGTGTGGACCGTAACTTTGAAATTCTGGACTTCGGCATTCGCGGAACCGCTGCCCGCTATTTCAAGGTGGAGCAAGATTCGTTCCGGCCCAACCAATTGAGTGTGACTTTCTTGGGCAACGCACCATGGGGACCACATTACGGAAACGTATTTGTCAAAACCCGTGGCGTCTTACCGAGTGGAACTCCGGTGGAAAAAGAAGTTCAATGCACCGCGTCGGTCACGGTACTTGGGAGCATCCGCCCTTCGGACACCATGTTCCGGGTTGGGGCCACCGCACCCAAGAAGCCATTCCAAAAACAAATCACCCTTACGGCCGACAAACCATTTTCGATTCTGAGCGCCAACATCACTGGAGCCCGCCGTGACGGGCCGACGATGAGCCTTAACTTCGCACCGGCCTCCGGCGACGGGAACGTATGGCGGGTTCAACTTTCGGGCGATCCTGGTGACTACTTGGGCGCGCTCTCGGCGTTGGCGGTCATTGAGACCGACTTGCCGGACGAATCACAACTTAAATTCCGAATCGCGGGCATGGTCCGTGAACTGGGCAAGTGATGCTCACTCTGCTCTGCAGTCTGCTTTGTACGAACCAGCCAAACATTCTGCTCATCATGGTGGACGACCTCGGTTGGCGAGACACCAGCGTTCGCAATGGGCCACCTGAGGATCCCACCCAAGCTCAGTTGCACACCCCACATATCCAGCGTTTGGCGGACGAGGGCATGCGTTTGGACCAGGCTTACGCCTCTGCCTGTGTTTGCACCCCCACACGGGCTTCGCTGTTGACGGGTGCCGCACCGGCACGACATCACATCACATGGTGGACGCTCTATCACGACCGAGACACCAGCGGAAAGCACCCCACCCTCCGCGCCCCGGACTGGAACAAAGAAGGCCTACAACCCTCACCCGATCTGCTGCCAGAGCGACTCCGTCGAGCGGGATACCGAACTATCCATGTGGGGAAAGCGCACTGGGGCGCGCACGGCACCCCTGGCAGCGATCCCTTGCAATTGGGATTTGATGAAAACATCGCCGGGCATGGTTCCGGGGCCCCGGGTTCGTACCGCGGGATCCATCGCTTCAAGAATGCCAAAAGCACCACCGACTTCAGCAAGTCATCCGTCTGGGACGTCCCCGGATTGGAGGCATACCACGATCGTGATCTCTTTCTGACCGAGGCCTTGGCCATCGAAGCCTCACGCAGCATGGAAGCCGCCGTAGCCTCTGGTGAGCCCTTCTTCCTCCACTTTGCGCCCTACGCCGTCCACACACCAATCATGGCCAATCCACGCTGGATTGATGAAGCCGAAGGTTTGGCCCCGGTGGAAGCACGCTATGTCAGTCTGGTGCGATCCGTGGACGCGGCGGTAGGCGTGCTCTTGGAACGTTTGGACGCGCTCGGCGTGACCAACAACACTCTGGTCATTTTCACCAGCGACAACGGTGCGGTCTCGGGGTACGCCGGACGACCAGCCAACCGGAACGCCCCTTTGCGTGGAAGCAAGAGCAGTCCCTACGAAGGTGGACACCGAGTGCCATTGATCGCACGGTGGCCCCTGCACATTCCAGCGGGCGCTTCCAGCAACGCCATGGTGGTCACGCATGATCTTCACCCCACGCTTCTGCGTTGGGTCGGCCTCGACGCAGAGGATCGAAGTGTGCCAGACGGCTTGGATATCTCTTCCATTTTGCTCGGACAACGAGACCAGTTGGAACGCTTCGTCGTCTGGCATAAACCACATCGCACGGGTGGGCAAAGTGGACGCTTCATGCCGTGCACGGCCATCCGAATTGCCGATGAGAAGCTGATTGCATGGCATACCGAACAGCGATTTGAGTTGTACAACTTGCAAAAAGATCCTGGGGAACAGAACGATCTTTCAAAGACGCACCCGGAACGGGTTGGTGCACTTTCCCGAGTGCTTGCCGATTGGTGCCGTGAGGCGGGCGCTCAAATGAGTGTGGATCAAGAACGTGGCGAACCCGTCCCTTGGTTTGATGATTGGTGAGCCCATGGTCTTGGAAAAAAGACCAACGCGATCGCCAAGCCAATCACGGTGAAGATGCCACCAAAAACCATCGTGCCCCAAGACCCAACACTTTCCCCCACAACCAACGTGGCTTGGCTTGGTTGATCGGGGTTGTACGACACTGGCGTAAGCGAACCTTCGGGATACTTTTTTGTCAACCGCAACGCCGAAGCACTCGTTCGACTGGAGCCCTTGATCGATCCTGGCCGTATTCGGTCCGCAGCGTACGTCACGCCTTCGACCTCGTAGGTGTACACCACGACAGGGAAGTAGGTGTGGCGCTTCTCCTCGCTGTCCCATTCACGA
>CALDQF010000041.1 GCA_937911845.1 uncultured Phycisphaera sp.
AGTTCACCAAGCGGAACGATCCGAAGTACTCGATGCCGTTACTTGCTTGAAAGACGATGGGCTGAATCAGTGAGACGTTGCCGCCTTGACCAGGCGACTGGAAGTACCGGAAATACACGGTGGTTTGCGAACCATCGCAGTCGGGATATCCCCAACCCAAGTTGACTGGTGGGTGCCAAGAACTCGTGCCTTGGTTGCCGTGGGCTTGGGCGTATGCGGTTTGAGCGGCGACAGCCGATCCGCCGTATTGGGCGAAGTTGTCGTCGATCAAGGTGAATTGTCGGTTGTTCCATTCGGCCGCGTATGAGGCATGGGCTTTGCCCATTTGTGAAAGGTTGGACAACGACTGGGTGAGCTTGGCTTGATCACGGGCCTTGCCGATGGCAGGCAGTAGGATCGAAACCAACAGGGCAATGATTGCAATCACCACCAGCAATTCAACAATGGTGAATCCGCGAGGGGGCGCCATTTGTGGAGTCTTGGTTGAAGACATATGCGGGAATCCTTTCGGGTGCTCCAGAGAGTGATTTCGGGATATTCATCGTACCCGGAACCACGGTCTGATTTCAGATGAAATCCACTTTCGCAGGATTTCAGCAAGGGTTTCGGCTCATATTTGGTCGACCGTTCAGAGAATTTCAACAATCTCGAAGCGTTTGGGACCACGCCGAAGGTCAACGCGAATAATTTCGCCCACACGGGCCCTCATCAGAGATTCGCCCATGGGAGAGCCGGTGGTGACTTCGATTTCGTCTGAGTCGAAGTCTCCAGAAGCCTCACCAACGAGCTTGTAGATGGATTCTGCCTCGGTATCGGTGTCTCGGAGCTTCACACGGGCCCCCAGAAAGACCATGTCCTCAGGAGCGTCGGAATTTGTCATGACGAGTGCGTTTTCAAGACGATCTTGCAAATCGCGGATCTTGGCCTCATTCATGCCCTGATCCTCTCGGGCAGCGTGATATTCAGCGTTTTCCTTGAGGTCCCCGAGGGCCCGTGCTTCGGCGATGCGTTCCACAATTTTGGGGCGCATCTCGATGCAGGCTTTCAGTTGCTCCTCCAGGCGGGTTTTGTCTTCAGAAGAGATGTAATCCATGGTGTTACCTCGCGATGAGTAAAGGATTCTATCCCACAGTGGGCATGGGCTCCGGCGACTCTCTTCCTACCGGTGGTACGCCTAGGATCGAGCCCTTATGACCATCTACGGCATTCTTCGAGCATTGCGGGGGGGTTGGGGCCTAGCTTGCTTCTGGTTTTACACCATCGCTTTCCTCATAGCTCTACCGACCGTCTTTCTGTTCCCCCCAGCCACCATTGTGATGTTTGGCTCCGCCCTTCTCTCCCTCCCATTTGCGGTTTTGACTGGGATTGTTCTTCGTATCACCTACCGGGCTTGGAGCCGAAGAGCGCTCGCCGCTGGGCGTTGCCCAGCCTGCCGAAAGCGGATGCAGTCGCACCGGGACCCTACGAGCAATTGGAAGTGTGAATTTTGCGACCGGGTCTTCGATCCTGACGCCGAGGAGCAGATGGCACGGACCAATCTTCCCCCTCAAGCGACAGACGCCGCGAAGTACAATGCTCTTCGATGACGCGTCCTGATGGCCAACTCTTGAATCCCGACGCATCAGGTGTTCTGGTGACCGGAGCGGCCGGAGAGGTTGGTCATGCGATTTTGCGTGGCTTGGCCGCTGGTGGCGCCCAGGAGGTGGTGGCCACCGACTTACGGTCTGTTGCGATTGATGGCGCGGCCTGTGTGCAAGGAGATCTGCTCGATCCGAACTTGGTTGAGTCACTGTTCACGGGGCGAATCGGATTGGTGATTCACCTCGCTGCCCTTTTGAGTTCCGCTGGGGAGCAGCATCCTGATCTTGCGTGGCGAATCAATGCCGATGCGACTTGGAATTTGATGCGTCAATCCATGTCCCATGCGGAAGCGCACGGGCACACGGTGCGGTTTGTGTACCCCTCTTCCATTGCCGTGCATGGCAGGGATCCCAGCCAGAGTCATCCACTTTCTGAAGATGAAGCGACGGCACCTCGCACTCTGTATGGCGTGACCAAGCGGGCCATGGAACAAGCCGGCACGTGGCTTTCTGAGGAGTGCGGTCGGATGCTGGGGCAAACTGCCGGCGGAACTTTGGATTTTCGCGCGATCCGGTATCCCGGTTTGCTGTCTGCTGAGACCCTCCCTTCTGGAGGAACCAGCGATTACGCCCCCGAAATGGTGCACGCCGCGGTTCGAGGTGAGAAAGCAAGTTGCTTTGTTCCGCCTCATGCTCGGCTTCCATTCATGACCATGCCCGAAGCGGCCGAAGCCACATTGGCTTTGGCTTCTGCCCCGCGGTCTTGTTTGCAGCAGAACGTGTACTCCGTCGGTGGTTTTGCACCCACCGCTGCAGAAATCGAAGACGCGCTTCGAGATCGGTTCCCTGATTTCGAAGTGAAGTACGAGATTCATCCCATCCGTTCGGGGATTGTTGATTCATGGCCGGCCGATGTGGACGACTCGGCAGCTCAGCGTGATTGGGGCTTTCGTCGAGGACTGGACTTGGCCTCCGCCCTGGACGACTATCTCATCCCAGGCATTCGCAACGCGCTCTGCCAGAGCAAGAACGAATGCGAAAAAACACCGAGGACCTTGTGATGCCGACGGCCTCCGCCAACGAACACTTTGAATCAAGAGCCCAAACCCTTTTGCAAGGGGTCAAGGACTCAGGCCAGTGGAAGCACCTTCAAACTATTCAGAGTGCGATGGGCCCGGAAATTACGCTTGCGGGACACGGCAAGGTCTTGTGCTTTTGTTCGAACAATTACCTTGGGCTCGCCAACGAAGACCGTGTGGTGCAGGCGGGTCATGAGGGACTCGATCGCCACGGCGGAGGCACGGCATCTGTCCGTTTCATTTGTGGAACGTTCTCTGCCCACCATGAACTCGAGCAACGCATTGCCTCATTTTTCGGTTTTGAGGCCAGCTACACCTTCGTGTCGTGTTGGACGGCAACGGAAGCGTTGTTCCCGACGTTGTGCACTCCTGCTGACGCCATCATCTCTGATGAATTGAATCACGCGTGCATCATCGATGCCATCCGTCTTGCTGCGGGCATCCACAAAGGTCTGCGAAAGACCGTGTACCGCCATTCCGATATGGATCATTTGCGAGAGCGACTTGCCACACTTCGGGCTGATACTGATTTTGATGGGGTGATCTGGGTGGTTACGGATGGTGTCTTTTCCATGGAAGGTGACATCGCAAAGTTGGTTGACATCCGGGCGCTCTGTGATGAGTTCGGTGCCATGTTGGTTGTGGATGACTCCCACGGTCATGGTGTGATGGGCCAAACGGGTCGTGGCACCCATGAGCACTGCGGCTTGCGTTCGGACCAGGTTGACATTCTCACCGGAACCCTTGGGAAGGCTTTGGGTGGCGGCGCTGGAGGCTTCGTGGCGGGATCGCAGACGGCCATCGATCTTTTGGTGCAGCGGGCGCGCCCAACATTGTTCTCCAACGCGCTGCCGACCACGGTGGCGGCCAGTGCGGAGATGGCCATCAGGATCTTGCAGGAGGAACCGGAGCGGGTTACACGTTTGCGAGCCAACGTGGAACGTGCCCGATCGGGCATCCGCGACGTTGGTTTTGAAGTCCTTGACAGCCCAACTGCCATTTGCCCCATCATTGTGGGCGATACCGCTCGAGCCATTCGTCTTTCGGAACGGCTTTTGGAAAAAGGTGCTTTCGTGATTGGTTTCGGGTACCCCGTGGTCCCCGAGGGTGAGGCACGACTTCGCGTCCAAATCAGCGCTGCTCATACGGATGAGCACATCGATCGTTTGGTCGATGCGCTTCGGGAGCTCAAAGCCGAAGAAGGCACTTAAGCGTCAGCCTCGGTGCGTATCTCGTGCGGCGATGATGGCATCGATGGCTTTTCGGTCGAGAGGTTCGCGCCAGTCTTGATGGCATTTCATGCTGGATCCCACGATGCAAGCTTGTGCTCCCGCATCGAGGCATGTTGAAAGGTTGGATGCAGTGACTCCCGAACCAACCCAAGTGGGGCCGCTCGCTGCGGCGCTGGCGATGTGCTCGGGATTGGTGGGTTGACCCGTTGAGCCACCAGTCACAATGACGCCGTCGCATCCACAAAACCTTGTGCCGCGGACCAGCTCTTCGAATTGAAGATCATTGGTGATGGCATGAGCCGCGTGCTTTTTTTGCACATCGGCGAAAATTTTGATGTTCTCGGCGGCCCAATGTTTTCGGCTCCGCAAGAGGGGTCCGGCCGAAGCTTCTAGCATCATGCCTTCGTCCGCGACGTGGGCGTAGGCAAAATGCTCAGCTCGCACAAAATGGAGCGCTGCCGCATGGGCCACGGCCAAAGCTTCCAGATTCGCCGCCGCCAGAATTTGCAACCCAATGGGAATGCGAACGGACCTTCGGACCTCCACCGCCACCGTGGTCATGGCCGCGATGATCTCAGGACCTACCTGACCGCACAGATAAGGCACATCGTGCATGTTCTCCAACAGCACCGCATCACATCCTGATTCGGCGAGGGTCTTTGCTTCATCAACCGCGCGTTCAGCGATCGAGCCCGGCGAAAGTTGGCCTGCAGGGGTCCCGGGGAGGGCTCTGACGTGGACCATGCCAACAACAGCTGCGGTGGGAATCATGATGACGCGAGGGTATCCGACCCCGCGTAGGATCATGCCCAATGCGATCAGAATCTCTTTCGTTCCTTCGAACCCTACTCGACACACCCAGCCCCACCGGATTCGAAGGTGAGGGACAAAAGCTGTGGTCCAACTATGCCGGACAGTGGGCCGACGAACGTTGGAACGACGCTTATGGGAATTGCTTTGCAGCGATCGGCGATGAAGATGCCGCCTGCACGGTGGCGGTGTGCGGGCACGCCGACGAAATCGGTTTGATGGTGAATCACATCACTGACGACGGCTTTTTGTACTGCGTTCAAATCGGTGGGATTGATCCGGCCACCGTGGTGGGCAATCGAGTGGGCTTTCAATCCACCGTGGAAGGTGTGGAAGAGACGGTTCTGGGCTTTGTCGGCGCGACCGCGGTCCATTTGCAGGACAAGTCCGGGGATGCCAAGGTGCGCAAGTTGCACGAGCTTTTTGTGGACATTGGCGCTCGGTCCCGAGAGGAAGCGCTGTCCCGAGTGAACATTGGCGACCCGGGCGTGTTCACCGCCGGCAGTTTGCCGTTGGGCGAGCACCTTCTGGTGGCTCGTGCACTCGACAATCGAGTTGGTACTTTTGCGGCCGCCGAGACCCTTCGGCTGTTGCGTGAACAAGGTGTGCCTGAAGGGATTCGGGTGGTGGCGGTCTCCACCGTTCAAGAAGAAGTCGGTCTGCGTGGTGCGGCCATGATTGCTGAAAGTTTGGCTCCAGATGTGGCTTTGGTGACGGATGTCACCCATGCCACAGATTCACCGGGTATCAACCATGCCAAGCATGGCAAATGTGTCTTGGGAGGGGGGCCTGAAGTCGCGATCGGTTCGGCGATGCACCCGGAAGTGGTGCGTCGATTGCTTGGTGCGGCGGGGGCTCGAGAGATTGCCATTCAACGTGCAGCCACTCCAGGACGATCTGGAACCGACACCGACGCCATCTTCCTGAGAGCGGGCGGAATCCCCAGCGGTTTGTGCTCCTTGCCGATTCGTTACATGCACACCACGGTCGAAACCACCGATCTGCGTGATTTGGAGGCGATCAGCAAGGTCTATGCGAAATTCTGTCAGGACTTGGCCGCAGACTTTGCCCAGCAGGGTGATGCCTACCAGCCCTTTATTCCCGACTATTCCAGCTGACGTATGACGCCGTCCTGTCCACCTGTTCGTGAAATGCTTGAGGCTCTGGTCGGGATTGACACCACCAGCTCGGGTTCAAACTTGGCCGCCGTCGATCTGGTGGAATCTTGGTTGGAGTCGGTCCCCGGAGTCCGGCGACAACGGATTCTCGATGCCACGGGACAGAAAGCGAATTTGATTGCTTGGGCTGGTCCTGAAGTCGATGCCACGCGCGATGGCTTGATTGTCTCGGGCCACCTCGATTGCGTTCCGGTGGAGGCTCAGGGATGGACAAGTGACCCTTTTGTGGTCCGCGAGCAGTCCGGCCGTTTGTACGGGCGGGGGGTTTGCGACATGAAAGGCTTCGATGCCATTGCCATCAACGCCTTCGCTCAGGTTGCTCCCCAGGCGACGCGACCTTTGGTGCTGATGTTGTCCTACGACGAGGAAGTTGGCTCACACGGCATCGCTCGAATGGCTGAAGAGTTGGTGCCCAGCGCATTGCCTCAAGAAGCTTTGATTGGTGAGCCCACGTCCGGCCAAATAATGCCCTTGCACAAAGGTCATCTTCGGTTCACGTTGAATTCTCGAGGCAAGAACGCGCACACAGCTTTCCCTCAAGATGGGTTGAACGCCATCGAGCCATTGGCCGAAGCCGCGGTTCGGCTGGCCGCCCTTCGTCGGACGTTCGAGCAAGAAGGTGGTCCAAACGCCGATCGATTCCCGGAAGCCCCTTTCTTGGTGCTCACGGTGGCGCTCATCGAGGGTGGAAACGCGATCAACGTTGTTCCGGATACCGCCCGCCTTGGGGTTGGCATTCGGTTGTTGCCTGGGATTGACCCCGAAGAGGTGGAGTGCCGGGTTCGAGAACACTTGGCGACGCTTCTTGGGGAAAACCTGTGGATGAACAGGGACGCACTTTCCCCACCGATGCCAGAAAATCCAGACATGCATCTTCGGGAGGCGTTGCAACAGATGGATGTCCCCTTGGCCCCACACGGGGCTCCATTCGGGACCGATGGTGGCATGTTGTTCGAGAAAATGGGGGTAAAGAGTCTTTTATGGGGACCTGGGAGCATCCAGAACGCCCATCAACCGGACGAGTGGATCGAGTTGCGTGATTTGGACCAAATGGAGTGCGATTTGCCCCGTCTTCTCGGACGTCTTGTCGTTTGAGGGCATTTTTTTGCATCCAATCCGCTTCCAGACACGGATTTGTTTGGAGATGCCGAAGTTCATGTTTAATTTGGACGATGGCGAAAGAGAAGTCTGAGTTCTTCTCCATCCTTTGGATTCCACTACACGGAGATTCTTGACCATGTTCACCACAATTACCCTCTTGGCAGTGGCGACTGAAGGCAATGCCTTTGTTGCTGCTGCATCCTCTTCACGCGATCTGCTTCCCGTCGGATCACCATCGAACACCTCGTTCTTTGGCGCTTTTTCCTGCCCTGCTGGCTCGGTTGATGAAGGCGAAGGCTGCGAAGGCGACATCAACGACCTTTGCTTCGGTACCTCTGGTGCCCCTGGCTTCATCAGCGATGGCCAGACGATCTGCGGCAACCTCTTCACGACCACCGATACAACTGATCCAGCAAACCCAGTCGATACCCGTGACTTGGACTGGTTCCTCTTCACCCATGTTGGTGGTGCTATCGACTTGACCTTCGCGGCCGAAGATGACATGTTCGTCACCGTCATTCCTTATGACGCGACTGACCCTGCTTTCTGCGACAACTTCACCCAATTGGTGACCTACGACTACGCCCCAACTGATGGTGAGCGCTCCGAGCAAGTCTTTGCCAACGCAGGTGACTACTTCTTGGTTCCTTACGGAATCGACTTTGACGGCTACGACTGTGGTGCTGGTGACTTTGCGTACTACCTCGGCGCTACTTCCGACACCGATGCTGTTTGTGTCGTCTCCGCTGAAGCTGGCGATGATGTGGAAGTTGAGCCTTGTGGCGTTGATGCCAACGGTGGTTGCAACGGCACCCTCCCCTTCCAGTTCGAGAACATCTCCGCGGGCGTGACCTTCTCGGGCACCTCCTACAGCGGTGTGGTTGACCCCGCCGATCCAGATGGCGGCCCCATTCGTGATACCGACTGGATGCTCTATGACCACCCAGGTGGAGCGATCATCTACACCTCGATCGCTGATTTCCCTTTCCAAGGTTTGGTTGTGAACAACGTTGACTCCTGCATTGATGCTGGTGTCATCTACGCCACCGATGTCAATGCTGCAGGTTGCATTTCGCAAACCAGCGTTTCTGGCTTCATCCCCGCTGGCACGTACGCCATCTGGGCTGGTGTGGCTTTGAACGAC